>JAIUMT010000201.1 GCA_022565415.1 Balneolales bacterium
GGAGATACTCCACACCGTTCGATGTAGTTTCGTTTGAATACGTGGACCGACCGGTACCCTACCCGACTTGCAAGTTCTTTTAACCGGATATCTGTGGAGTTTTCAACGAGCAGGGCTGCATATTGAAGTCTTACCTCCCGAATGAACGCCGCCGGTGTCATGCCCGAATCTTTCTCTATTTTCCGGTAAAAATTACGCTCACTCATCGAAAAAGCTTCTGCCAAACCTGAAGTTGTAAGTCCGACCTCCGCTATGTGCTCCAGAATGTAATTCTTGACATTATCAGATAGAGTGGCTTCTTCAGGAATTTCGTGCTGAGACACATCAATACTGTAAGATTGCCTCCGCCAGTAATAGCGCATCAGATTTTCAATTTTCAACCTCAATTCAACCGGATTAAACGGTTTGGCTATATAATCTACAATACCAACCCTCAGTAACTCCAAACGTCCCTCAATATCACTCTTGGCAGATACGACGATTATTGGTATCGAAGAAAGATTAGGGTCGGATTTCATGTGCCGTACAAGCTCATCACCCGACATGACCGGCATCATTAAGTCAGTAATTACCACATCGGGCTTCTTATTCTGTAAATACGTCAACGCTTCCGAACCGTTTTTGCAGGAGTGTACGGTTCCAATACCGCGCAAAACCGTATTTATATACGCGTTCATATCCGCATTATCTTCCACCAGAAGCAGGTGAATCGGGTGTCCCGTTGATGTCGTTAAAATCTCCGACTCCGTTTTTATTTCAGGTTGCGTAAGCTCCTGATCCGTTCCGTATATAGAGTGAATTTGCAATTCGGTGTCGATGGGAAGCGTAAGACGGAAACGAGCACCCGCAGCAGGTTCATCTACAACTACCAGATCACCTTCGTGCAGTCGGGCCAGCGACCGACTAAGTTCCAGGCCAATTCCAAGCCCCTCAACATAGGGTTTGTCCGGATTTTTGATTCGATGAAACCGTTCAAATATTACCTCCCGGTCCGCTTCAGCTACACCTTCTCCCTCATCTGTAATGTCGATTTCCACCGTGCTGTCGGATGTGTTAATCTTCGTTTCGATGCGAATTTCGCTGTGCTCGGGTCCATATTTGGAAGCGTTCAAAATGACATTGGAGAGGATGGTCGTAACTTTCTCCACATCCGCTTCGACTACAGTTTGCTGGGTTTGACTCTGAAAAACTATGGTTTGATGTCGCAATGTGATAAACGACTGAATAAGCTCCATCGCATTGAGGATGATTTCATCGAGGCGATAGTGTTTTCGGTTCAGTATTAATTCTCCGCTGTCTGATCTCGACAGATCCAAAATCTGCTGTACCAGAACGGTGAGTCTTTTCATATTTCTCAATACCAGTGGGGCGTCTTGCTGAGAAATGTGGAGCCCGTCGGAATTTCGGTCATTCTGCGCCGATTTTTGAAGAAGTCCCTCCAGGATGGTAGTTGGAGTGCGTAGTTCATGAGAAACATTGAAAAAAAAGCGCGTCTTGAACTCATCTTTTTCTTTAAGCTCTTTAGTCCGTTCGCGAACTTTCTCCTCCATTTGTTCAAAAATTTCCACAAATTCTACGGCTATGGTTGTTGTAAACGAGAGCGGAACACCTACATAGACCAAAACGATGGACAAGAAAAAGACGACATAACTTCCCGGGAAAAATATCAAATACACAAAAACATACAGAAACGCTCCAATGATCATCGTCATAAAACCGGAAAATAAGATAACGACCCGATAGTTCTGGTTTTCCTTTAAAGCCTGGCGCATCAAGTACAAGGCAAATATGATGGTTACAACTGCAAGCAGTGGAAGTGTTATGTTGATTAATGTATGTTGGAAAAAAACGGCATATAGTACAATCAGCATGTAGATTCCCAAGATGCTGCGTATGATTGTTGAGGGTAACGTGAGTTTATAATAGCTCCCGACAACGTGAATCATGTTGTAGAACACTACTAAAAACAAAATCGGATGACTGAGTACAATTACTGCCAGCATACTGTTTGTCCAGTCAAATACGGCGTCCCCCATTTGTGTGAACGCATGCACAAGCAACAGAAAATTCGTCCAGAATGCGTAATAATGATACCGATTCACCGATTTAGTCCACAAATACAGATGCACCAAAGTGAGAATAAGTAACACTAGGGAGACAGCCCCAAGCAGAAAAGCTCTGTTCTTATTCAGGTTTCCGAGGTAAGCAAAGCCTGCGTTATCAATAATGAACGGCCTCACATAGTATCCCTGACGATCCCGCACAATGTGTAACCAATCGGGGACTTTATGGAAAGAAAATTCAACAAGTACATAGTTAACCCCTTCACGCAGAATAATCGGTGACGATAGCCTGGAGTTAACCTGACTCAGTTTTTCGAGTGATTTTCCTACTGATGGGTTACCGTCCTGAAATACCAAGGTTCCGTTCAGCCAAATTTTACTCGATCAATAGCCAATATTACGCATGGCCCGGGGTTGACTTTGTAGCGTACTATCGACGTAAAATGCTACCTCAGCCCACCCGTACCGACCGGCTCCAAGTACCGCTTTCAGCGAATCGAGATGAAGGCTGTGAATCGGAATTCCGTTAAGGAGGTTAAATCCGTCTGCAATGTCATCAGGTCGTTCGACCGACACCATCCAGCCATCTGCATTCTGGATTAAGATACTGTTACTCTGATTGATGAGACCCGACGGATCGTCTATAATGGTCTGTGCAGAACTATCCACGTAAAAAAAGACTGAAACCATAACGACTGTCCATGCGAATAAAGCGGTCACAGAAGTACACGTACATCGTTTATTTGTGGATTCAGGAAAGTTCAATTGTCATCGGTTTATGGAAAAGCCATAATAAAACAGCAGTCACAGAACTACCATTGTACCTCTGTGACTGCTGCTATAAAATATTGAAAAATCTATTTCAACAAGGTCATTTTTCTGGTCTCAGTGAAATCTCCAGCAGTAAGCCGGTACACATAGGTTCCAGATGACAATGCCGAAGCATCCCATGAAACGGAGTGTACTCCAGCTGAAAACATCTGATTGGTTACCGTGCCAATCTTCTGACCTATTGCGGTAAATACCTCAATCTTAACATCGGAAGCATTTGGTAATGAGAACGAAAATGAGGTTGAAGGATTGAACGGATTAGGATAATTCTGCATCAGCTCAATATGGTGCGGGATTAATCGATCGCTTCCAACAACAGAAACGCCACTGTTTGATTGCATTACACCAAAGAACACCTTCCGGTCACCAGTAGCCGACAGAGTAATATCGTCAAGTGCCAGTGTTTCGTTAAAATCGCCGGTTAAGGTAATTTCTCCGCCATTAAAAGTAGATGTAACAATATCCAGAGGATTTGTGCCAAACGGACGAGTTTCCGGATCAAAGACGAAGTCTCTGCTCTCTGCGCCTGATCCTTCGATATTTTTAGCCCAGAGGAAGTTTCCTTCTTCGTCGTATAGTGCCATGAATATATTGGATTCCGATTCGGTAGTAAGGATTACGGGGTTATCTGAGTGTGGTTCAAAAATGATAGAGTCCCAGTAGCGACCAAGCACAAGCACATCTTCGTTCTCGGTGAGTGTAACAACATCGGCTGTTGCTGTTTCGAAACCGAATTGACGAGCCCATAGCATGTCTCCATTCAGATCATATTTAACCAAATATCCATCAGACTCGCCAAGAGCCTCGAGCGTCTCGCTCGAACCTTCAAAAGTGGCAGTTCCGCCAAAGAAACCAGCTACATAAATATCTCCATCCATAGCCGACGCAATACTGTTACCTACGATTTGATCTCCGGCACCCAGGAAACTTGCAAAATACCAGTCTCCATCAACATCGTAACTGATGATGAAGGTGTCGTTTGAGCCAGTATCATTATCCCAGTACAATTCAGAATCGGTTAAGTCCATACGTCCTTCACCTACAACACCCAGTACATTTAAATATCCCAGATTATCTACCGAAATTGATTTCGCATAATCCCAGTCGGGTGTGCCGATAACATCCTGCCAGTAGATATAGTCCCCATCTTTAGACAAGGAAGTGATGAAAAAGTCGGATTCCCCCGTTACGGTCACTTCTTCACCAAATAATTGGGTCCCTGCAAAACCACCTGCAACATAAGGATATCCATTCCTGTCGATTGCGATGGAGTTAATGGAATTGATACCCAGATGAAGGCTATTCTCTGCAGCCGGACTTCCGCTCTCGCCTCCAAGTGCCCATGAAATTTCCCCGTCTTGCGTGTATTTAACTACAAACATCTCAAGGTTTATGAGCATATCGTCTCTTCCGTCGGTAAGTGTATGAACGACATCCCCATCGGAGCCCAGAAAGTTAAGCTCCTTCACAAAAGACCCACCGGCATACACATTTCCTTGGTCATCTAATGCAAGAGCGACTCCGCCATCGAGGGAGAATGCTTCGTCGATATCACTGCTTCCATGAGCCACTCTGTACCAGAGCACATCTCCGTAGGCATCCAGCTTGGCGATGAAAAAATCATATCCACCGGTGCTTTCTACCGTTACCCCACCATAAGAAATCGTACCGGTAAATCCGCCGGTTACATATCGGTTACCATCAGCATCGATGGCCATTTTTCCAATTTGTGTGGTGCCGCTGCCTCCAAATGTTGAAGCCTGAAAAAACTGCAAATCAGGTTGGCTGGCATACTCCGACTGCATGTTATACACCTCCTGAAACTGCATTCCGTTTGGGAGCACGTATTGCGACCGGTCATAGTCAACGTTCATTTTTACATTATTCATGCCAACTAGAGTGGAAAATGCAAGAACATCGCTTACCAACATGGTAAACAGTATAGTAGATATGACGATTTTTATGATTCGCATAGTATTGATTATTAGGTTATTCTATGTTTTTTTTGAAGTATTGGGCGCAATGTCAGCATAATGAGCACGAGCAGACACATCGCAGGATATCCATTAGGATGTCGGTTATAAAAGGTGGTTGACTGATGGAGAGGAATCTCATGAACCGAATAACCTGGTTCGAAGGGATCAATTAACCCCAGCACTTCGCCGAAAGGATTGGTAAAGAAACTGTATCCGGTTGTGGCACTGTTCACAATAGATTTCCGGGCTTCCACACTGCGTAGACGGGTGTAGTTTTTCATGCCCAGCAGAGAGGTTTTCAGATCCCGGCCAAACAACCTGCCGCTGGTATGTGCGGTTATGAGCTGCGCGTTTCCCATATTCTCGGCCGTATGTGTTGAGGCAAAAAGGATGTCCCAACAGATTAGAGGTATAGCGCGCACAATGCGCTCATCCCGCGTTAAAAAAGCAAGTGGTGGAGCGGATGTCCCTGCTTGTAAGTGCAGATTTTCACCGAACTCCACGGCAAAACGGGATAACCAAGGATACCGGTCACTGAAAGGAACATACTCGGTGAAGGGCATTAAATTTGATTTTCTGTACACGTTTATTGAGCTGGCATTTTCATTTTCCATGAGTACTCTCCAGGCGAACTGAGGTGTAATCATGGCCACAGCGTTGTACAGATAGTAATCCCGGCCGAGGTGGGCCTGAAGCGGAGGTATTGGATGTGACGTTGGCTCAATATCTGCAAGGCCGGTCATCAAAGGCGTTTGCCAGCGCAATACCCGGTCCGAAATAAACTGCAATCCCTGAAAATCGGAACGTATATAAATGGGTAGCTCGTCTTCTGGCCAGACAATGAGGTCGGGCTGATGGTTGGCTACCACCGAGTCGGTGAGCGACAAGGTCACGTTTAGCATTGCAAACACCGCTTCTTGTGATGTCAAATCCAGCTCCGAATCGGGAAAACCATGCTGAATCACTGCTACTTTTACATACCCCTGATACGAATTCGGCACCACCGAGTAGGCATACCAGGCATAGCTAAGTGGCAAGAGAAACCAGAGCAGAAGTCCGCCAGCAAGCTTTCTGAAGGAGGCGTTCAAAAGTACATTCTGAGGCTTCATCTTCGCGTAGCTTCTGTAAAGCATGAAAATGAATACATTCAGAATGATGACCCAGGTCGCAGCGCCCGTAGCACCGGTTACGGACATAAACTGAATAAAAACCGGATAATTAGACAGGCTGATATCAAACAGTGTTATCGGAAATGCAATCAGGTGCTCTTTAATGAACCAGGTGTATGGAGGCCAAATGA
>JAIUMT010000202.1 GCA_022565415.1 Balneolales bacterium
AAAAACTTCGCGAACAACTTGCATCATTAGGCTAACCCCCGTATCCCTGCCGACTATCCAACTTTTTATATGGTAATAGACGTGCCAATATGTGCGCCGATTGCCTTTTTATTATATCTGAAATTTCGAAACCGTTAGTTTCCTCATGAACTCACAATCAAACGGCAGTCAGGATTTATTTGCCGGTAACGACATGACCGATTACCTGGCTGAACTCAACGACCGTCAATCTCAAGCTGTTTTGCATTCTGATGGTCCTTTACTTATCATCGCCGGTGCAGGTAGTGGCAAAACCCGGGTTTTAACCTATCGCATCGCTCAGTTACTTGCAGCGAAGAAGTCCTGGGCCAGCGAAATTCTGGCACTTACGTTCACTAACAAAGCCGCCCGCGAGATGCGTGAACGTATCGAGCATATTATCGGTCCGGAAGCCAATAAACTTTGGATGGGGACATTTCACTCTATTTTCACCCGTATCCTTCGCATGGAAGCCGAACATGTTGGCTACAAGCAGGATTTCAGCATATACGACAGCGACGACAGCGACCGGGTGGTGAAAGGCGTTCTGCAAGAGCTCAGAATTGATCCGCGCGAAATCAAGCCGAAACAGATCCGGTTTCGCATAAGCGGGGCGAAAAATCAAATGATCAGCGCCGAAGAGTACGCCGCAAAATTCGTTCAAAGTAGTTTAGACGACATCGCTGCTCAGGTATTCAAGATTTACAATAATCGCCTTAAACAAAGTAATGCCATGGATTTTGATGACTTGCTCATCAAACCCATCGAACTTTTCGAAACACATCCGGAAATTCTGGAAAAATACCAGGATCGTTTCAAATATATCATGATTGATGAGTACCAGGATACGAACCGTGCTCAGTATATCGTCACGAAAATGCTCGCCTCAAAACGCGAAAACATCTGCGTTGTAGGTGATGATGCCCAGAGTATTTACTCCTTCCGTGGCGCTGATATTTCGAACATCCTGAACTTCAAGGAAGATTACTCAAACGCGACTCAGATTTCCCTGGAGCAAAATTACCGCTCGACTCAGGCTATTTTGAAATGCGCTGATGCAATTATCAAACAGAATAAACAGCAGCTCGAAAAAACGCTGTGGACCGAAAATCCGAAGGGAAATCCGATTACCCTACTCGATAATTTCAACGAGCGCGAAGAAGCCCAACGCGTGGCTCAGCATATTCGCAATGTCCGGATGAAAGAAGGTTATCGGTTTAACGAAATCGCAATTTTGTACCGAACAAACTACCAAAGTCGGGTTTTTGAAGAAGCACTTCGTCGTAAGGACGTCCCCTATCAGCTGGTTGGTGGTATTTCATTCTATCAGCGAAAAGAAGTAAAAGATGTGATTGCCTATCTGAGGCTGTTGGTTAATCCTACCGATGAGGAAGCCATTCTTCGTGTGATTAATGAACCCGCCCGCGGTGTCGGACAAAAATCGTTGCAGACGTTGGTATCTCTTGCCCGCCAAAACGACACTACGTTATGGGAGGTGCTGCAGAATCCCGTAATGCTTACCGATGTGTATAAGCCGGCGCAGGCCCGGGTGCGCGAATTCATCTCTATTCTGGATGAGTGCCGACAAGAGTTAGGTGGTAAGTCTCTGGTCGACACCACACGCGATATTCTCGACAAAACCGGCTATGTAAAGCAATTTATTGAGGAAAATTCTCAGGAATCACTCGGACGACGCGAAAACGTGATGGAATTACTGAATGCGATTTCGTATTTCGAGCGATCCCGTGAAAATGCCTCGTTAAGTGCCTTTTTGCAGGAAGTCAGTCTTGTTTCGGATGTAGATAATATGGAGAAAGATACTCCTGCGGTTACCCTCATGACCGTTCATGCATCCAAAGGACTCGAATTCCCGGTCGTGTTTGTAGTTGGTATGGAAGAAGAGTTGTTCCCAATGGGTGGCAGAAACGGCGAAGAAGCCGATATCTAAGAAGAACGCCGATTGTTTTACGTGGAAAATAACCGAGCACAAAAAGAACTGTATTTCAGTTTTGCTCGCAGCCGCTACAAGTTTGGCGAAGAGAAACCCGCTCTGAGATCCCGGTTTTTAGATGAAGTAGATCCAGGTGTTGTTCGCAATGAAAACGGTTCTACGATTAATCAACGTGGGGAACGGAACAATTCTCGCCCGACTGGCACGTTCATAGAGTATGATCACCAAAAACCCCTGAATACTGGCTATCAGTCCCCTGCTGTGAAAAGAACCCGGCCTTCTTATAGTCGTCCGGCCGATACCGCTGCATCATCTGCCGGTATCACGTACGAATCAGCAGAAACAGAGAGTCTAAAACCTGGTGTTTTTGTGATGCATGAGAAGTTTGGTCCAGGCAAAGTGCTTCAACGCGAAGGCTCCGGAGCTGAGACTAAAGTGGTAGTTTTCTTTCAAAATCACGGACAAAAAAAACTGGCCCTTAAATACGCTAAGCTTCGTATTATTACGTGATATCCGTGTCTGTATGTTTATTATAATTCTTTGGTGTTCCGCCTAACGATTCGTTAGGCGTCATTCCCTATATTTTCCTCACTATACGATGGTTCGAAGCCTGTTTTTAATTGGTTTGTGGCTGACTTTGGGATTTTTTCCTGTTTCAGCACAACAGCTTTACGATGCACGCAGCATGGCTATGGGCGCCACAGGTGTTGCCACATCTAGTGGAACAGCTGCGCTCAGGCATAATCCGGCCAATTTAATGATTTTTGAACGGCCACAACGATGGAACATAACCATTGGAAGTGGTGGATTTCACAACAGCCGAGGACTAACATTAGACCACACAGACAATCCTGCGGTATATCTGTACGGATTCGATCGTCGTCAGTCACGCACGGATTTCCCCTCTACAGGGTCCTCCGAAAATTTACTAAATCAGTGGTTTAACACGACATCGCTTCAAACCTATCAGGCTCAAAAAACGGATTTACTCGTCGCAGCAGTTACGTATACAGGTCAGAATTTCGGGGTCGGATTTTCACATTCCATTCGTGGTGAAAACAGTTACAAAATTGGCCGGGGCTGGTACGACGAAAATGACATACCACTCGACAATTTGCTGGTAAATAACAGAATTCTACAACAACAACAGCATCTGCGTCATGAAATTGGTGTTGCCTTGGCCTGGGAATACGATCTCATAAGCGGATGGCTCAGCGATTTAAGCCGAATTTATATTGGTGTTAATCCGAAGTTGATACTACCGGTAACATACACTGATAATACCCTTCATTCCCGATTCGGTCAGCCTGCGAGTGGTTCTGCAAGCATCTCACATTTGGGATCTTTTTCAGGTAAAAGTGCTGGAAAAGTGAGTGATTTCTACCGTTCTGAAATCGAACGTCTTCAAACTGATAATCCAAACTCCGCCTACTTCAACCCCTCTGATTTAACTAGCTTTGCTGGAATTGGCGGCGGATTCAATGCAGGGATCACGTACATAGTCGGCCTAGATAACGACATTACCCTAACGACACGCAATCGTATTCCAACCAAATATTCTCTGCGCGTTTCAGCTTCTATTAACGACATTGGATTTATAACTTACAATCGAAATCCACTACGAGTTGAATCGACAGAAAGAGGACAAACATTCTCGGATGAAACCCTATACAGATCCATCGCAACAAACGAATATCTGGGCAATCTCACCGAATTTTACGATTTCGCAGGTCAGGGTCCGGTAGAGAGGCAACTGATTGCGGATGCCCGTGAAACTAGTACAGATCCCATCCGAATGTTGCTGCCTTCACGTGTTAATGTGGGATTCGGACTTCAATTAAATCGTTTGGTCTTAAGTGGCGAAATCCAGAACCCACTTAATTCCTGGACTATAGAACCGGAAAAACGATCTTATCATATTGGTGCAGAGTTCAGATTAATTCGAACCATCCCAGTGCGTACGGGGTTTATATTTCAAAGCGGCGAACCGGTTGTGTATACAGCTGGAGTAGGGCTGGATTTTCGCGTGATAACCTTCTCTGCAGGAACAGCCATGCGAACCCGTTCGGGCGTGATTAACTTCGTTCCGAACAGCACATCCTTTACCGCATTGCAAATTCGATTTTGACAGAATGTCAGAAACGTAGGATTTTCCTGTAATTCTGCCATAAATTACTGTCTCCTTCTGCCTATATGTTAGCAATGGAACTTGTGGCAAAATCTTTGCGTGTATATTGGTAATGAACAAGTTTTAATCATACAATATTATTAAATGAAATTTTTTGATCCAGCTAACCCTGCAATTGAGCTAACTGAAGAAGACTTTCAGGACTTCGAACAAGCTATTCCCCTTCTTTCTGAAGAAGAAGAGAAGCGTATGAGCGAATCGGATATTCCTGAGCATCTGCCCATTTTGCCATTAAAGAACACCGTCTTGTTTCCGGGCGTGGTAATCCCGATTACGGTGGGTCGCGACAGGTCGTTGTCTTTGGTCAAGCAAGCGTACGACACGCACAAAACAATTGGTATAATTACCCAGCGAAAATCCGACCAGGAAGATCCCGAACCAGGCGATTTATTCGAAATCGGCACGGTTGCCCAAATTATTAAACTCATCAAAATGCCCGACGGCAGTAAGAGTATCGTAATTCAGGGAAAAAGCGTATTTAAGGTGAATAAATACGTTCAAACAGATCCTTATTTTCTGGCTGAAGTGGAGCATTTTCGCAATATCCAGGATAAGAAAGGCGTCGAGCTAGATGCCGCCATGCGTTCGCTTAAGGAAACCGCTACTCAAATCGTGAACCTCTCACCACAGTTACCATCAGAGGCTGCAATCGCGATCAATAACATAAGTAGTCCCACCTTTTTACTGAATTTCATCTCGTCGAATTTGAATATCGGCATTGAGGAAAAACAGCATATACTTCAGACTCAAATATTTTCCGAACGACTTGAAAAAGTGAATGCCCATCTCAATAAGGAACTTCAGGTTCTTAATTTGAGTCAGGAAATTCGATCTAAAGTAAAAACCGATATTGATCAGCAGCAACGCGACTACTACCTGAGACATCAGTTAAAAGCAATTCAGGAAGCACTCGGGGAAGACAGCGAGCAAGAGGAGGTTCTCAAACTACGAGAACGTGCCAAAGACAAAAGTTTCCCAGATCATGTCAAGAAGGTCCTTGATAAAGAACTTCAGCGTCTGGAACGTACTCCAACACAGGCTCCGAACTACGGCGTTATCTACAATTATGCTGAATGGCTGATTGATTTACCATGGAATACGTACTCCACCGACAAAATTGACCTGAAAAATGCGCGTAAAGTGCTTGATGAGGACCACTACGGACTTGAGAAGGTCAAGAAACGTATCGTTGAGTATTTATCGGTTCTGAAACTCAAAAACGACATGAAAGCGCCGATTCTGTGCTTTTATGGCCCTCCGGGCGTTGGTAAAACGTCTTTGGGCAAGTCTATTGCCCGGTCACTTAACCGTGAATTCGCGCGCCTCAGCCTTGGCGGACTCCAGGATGAAGCCGAAATTCGGGGTCACCGTCGAACCTACATCGGTGCCTTGCCTGGTCGCATCATGCAAAACCTCAAGAAAACCGGCACAAGTAATCCGGTGATGATGCTCGATGAAATCGATAAGGTGGGATTAAGTTACCGTGGCGACCCTACCTCCGCCCTTTTGGAAGTTCTCGATCCCGAGCAGAACAACTCATTCTACGACAACTACCTCGAGCTGGAGTACGATCTGTCGAAAGTGCTTTTCATCGCTACTGCCAACAGCCTGGATACCATTCCTGCTCCGTTGCGCGACCGTATGGAAATCATCCACATCAGCGGATATACCCAGGAAGAGAAACTTCAAATTGCCAAGAAATACCTCGTCCCCGAGCAAATTTCAGAAAACGGCTTGTTGAAAAAACAGTTTAAAATCACTGATCCTGCTATTGATATCGTAATTGATCACTATACCAGAGAGTCGGGCGTTCGGAATTTGAACCGAGAGTTGGGCTCGGTAGTACGTGGCGTTGCCAGTCAAATTGCAGCAGAGGAAATCAAATCGGCATCGGTCGGTGTTAAGGATGTAGAAACGTATTTAGGTCAGAGGAAATACTTTTCGGATGTTGCCGAGCGAACAACGGTTCCGGGTGTAGCGACCGGACTTGCATGGACTC
>JAIUMT010000203.1 GCA_022565415.1 Balneolales bacterium
CGATGTGATTACCGGAAATATGGGTTCGCGTAAGCGTTTCAATTACACCATGATGGGCGATGATGTGAATCTTGCTGCACGGTGCGAAAGTGGTGCGAAGAGTTACGGTGTGTATGTAATGGTGACAAACGCCACCCGTCTGGAAGCCGAAGCAGCCGACGATTCGTGCGTTTTTCGTGAACTCGATAAAATCGTAGTAAAAGGTCGAGTCAAGCCCGTAATCATGAACGAAATTGTGGCATTCCGCGATGAAATGACCGAGGACGACCGACTTTGTTTATCTCATTATGATACCGGCTTGAAAGCATATTATGAACAGAACTGGGATGTTGCCGAGACTTCATTTAAGACATCAGCTAAATACGAGCGATATCAGCCGGATAAAGCGAAAGGAATTGATACAAATCCGTCGTTGGTAATGCTTAAGCGCGTTGCTGTTATGCGTGCAAATCCGCCGGGCCCCGACTGGGTTGGAGTCTATGTGATGAAGAGTAAGTAAGGTTTGGTGTACTAGTTATGTGGCGCAAGTGGATGCTTGCACCACATGAAATAACGGAGAACGGTGGCTTATGTCGCAAACTCCTGCATACTATGCAATCGCGCATAAACCCCATTCTGCAACAACAGTTGCTCATGATTTCCGACTTCAACAATTCTACCCGATTCCAAAACCACAATCCGGCTAGCCGACCGAATGGTAGATAATCGGTGAGCAATCACAAACGACGTTCGATTCTGCATCAATCGCTCCAAGGCCTCTTGAACCACAGCCTCCGACTCGCTATCCAGCGCCGAAGTGGCCTCATCAAGCAACAAAATTGCGGGATTTTTCAAAATCGCCCGGGCAATGGCAATGCGCTGACGTTGTCCGCCGCTGAGCTTCACCCCACGCTCCCCAATCTGAGCTTCATACGATTCCGGATAATCGGAGATAAATTCATGGGCGTTGGCTGCTTTCGCGGCCTCGATAACCTCCTCTTTAGTCGCATCCAGCTTTCCGTAACGAATATTTTCGAGAATACTGCTGCCGAAAAGGTGGATTTCCTGGGGAACAAGTCCAATCTGTGCACGAAGAGATTGTTGGGTTACCGTTCGGATGTCGATGCCATCTATGGTTATTGATCCCGAATTAACATCGTAAAAACGCGGAATTAAATTCAGGAGGGTGGTTTTTCCGGCGCCGGAAGCCCCGACTACGGCAATTAGCTCGCCCGGACTCACCTGCAACGAAATGTCGCTTAAAATCGGACGCTTATCGTCGTACGAGAAATTCACGTTGTTAAGGGAAACTTGTCCGTTTATGGAAGGCATGGGCACGGCATCGGGCTGGTCGTTGATTTCGGGCACGGAGTCGAGGAGTTCGAAGATGCGCTCGGAAGCTCCGGCTGCGGTATTGAACGTGGTGTACAACCGCGACATGCCTCCTACGGAGCGTGCGATGTTGAAGGCGTAGAAGATGAAGGCCACGAGGTCTCCGGTCGTTAGGCGTCCGGCCAGGACCTCTGTGCCGCCGAACCAGAAGATCATGACCATGAGCAGGAGGAAGGAGAACCCGATGGAGCTCCAGAAGATGTTGCTGAGCAGGGCGCGTTGACGGGCGGTTTGGAACAGAGTCTCCGCGGAGGTGTTGTAGCGGTCGGTTTCGAAGGTTTCGCGGGCGAAGGATTTCACCTCCCGAACAGCGGATAGGGATTCTTCGGCGATCGAGGTGGTGTCGGCGAGGCGATCTTGAACAGTTCGGGAGAGTTTTTTGATTTTCTCTCCGAAATATCGGGTTGCGATAGTTACAAAGGGCACCGTTATGAAAATTACAGCACTGAGGCGCCAGTTCAACGCAACCATCAGACCTAATGAACCAACCAGACTAATCGTTTGGGTTAGGGCTTCCGAAAGGGAACTGGTCGCGGCAGAGCGGACCGATCCGACGTCGTTGGTGAGTCGGGATGTAATTTCACCGAGGCGCTGCTCCGAGAAGAATTTGAGTCCGAGGCGGTGAAGTTGCTTGTATAGCGACATTCTCAGATCGGTGACCATGCGTTCGCCAATCCACTCCAGAATGTAGGAGCCTGCAAATCCGAAGGCCGCTTGTAGCACGAAAATCCCAAGTAGCACCAGCGCGATGGTGTTTAAGAGAGAGCGGTCTCCGACTTCGAATACGGCGTCGAGGAGTTCGCGGAGTCCGAGTGGGACGGTGAGCCATAGCAAAGATGCTACCATCGAGGAGAGTAGAGCGAGTGCTAATCGGCTTCGGTACGGACGAGTAAATCCGTAAATGCGCTTGAGGACGGTGGTTAAGGTCAAGGGGTGGTATCGGTTAAGTGAGTGCTGGTAAAGAAGGCGTTTAGAATAGTATTCTATGCTTTGAATTCGAAAAAAGCTTATCTTGTATAGACAAGCAAACAACCTAACATTATCGGGTTATTATCGTACAGATAACGTATTGCGACGCTATTATTTTTTACCCTCATTCAATAATTATTATGAAAAATCATTCTACATCAACAGTTTTTAATCTACATAAAATTCCAACTGAATATTTCGTGCCGGAAGTTATTGATTACTACAATCAGAAAGATAAAGCTACTCGCGCTCCTAAAGAGACGGCCTCTGTAAAACGGGATACTTTCGAGAAAACGATTGCGGAATATGCTGCTGTAAGAATCTGGTGAGATTCGAATGAACTAAGTGGTGTTCGTTGATGAATAAGTTGATGAATAAGTTGACTTGACCGTAGACTTATTGATCTGAGATTCACGTGGTTAATTATTTGGCCGCTGATGAATAAGTATACTTCATCGTAGCTTATTGATCTGAGACTCACGTGGTTACGTATGTGGCCGCTGGTGAATAAGTATACTTCATCGTGGACTTATTCATTATTGCGTACGTGAGTCGACCGTGGTGCTAGTGCCATTGGATAATGCCAAGTTTAGCGCAAAATCGCGGATGCTCATATCTGGCACTCGTCTCGTTACTATTGGCCACTTTGTTGTCGGGCAGGGTTTCGTTCAATCGATTTGAACTTGGCGATTAAGTTCTGATTCCATTGATATCGTTTAAAAAGTTCTCATTGAGGATAGTTTTTTACAAACTACCATTGTTTCTTGGTTTAATTAATCGTAATATTGCGATATGCAAATAACACAATGCTAAACAACATTCTAATTCAAATTACAATGGGTGCGATCAAAAGCGGACTTTACACCGAAGAGCAAGAAAAAGTAGCCACGTATGCCAAGGCCATTGGTCATCCAGCCAGGGTTGCAATACTTCAGGAGTTGGCAAAAAACCAGAGTTGTCAGTGTGGAGAGTTGGTTCTAACCGTCGGATTGGCTCAATCTACCATCTCTCAACATCTCAAAGAACTGAAAAACTGCGGACTCGTTAAGGGATCTATCAGCGAAGATAAACCATGTTATTGCCTCGATCGTGACAAGTTCGGTGAGTTGATCGATTTTCTTCAAGAATTGAAAACACAGCCGACTTTTAAGCTGTCAGATTGTTGCTAATGAACTATGTCAAGAAACCTGCCATGCAGAATTAAGTGCAAATAACTTCCTCGATGTAGTTTGCGAGTATTGTATTTCAGGCTACAACGAAGGAATCAAAATCAGCGAATCATCACATATAATTTCACATTTATCTCAACTATGAAAATCCAAATATTCGAACCCAATTTGTGCTGTTCAACCGGTGTTTGCGGTCCAACCCCCGACAAAGACCTCATCAACCTACAGCAAACCGTTCAGGCTGCCAACAAAGCCGGAATCAAAATCGAACGTTATGCCATTAATCAGCAGCCACTTGCTTTCACAGGCAACGATACCATCCGGGCGTACATCAAGGAAAACGGAACGGGTAATTTTCCGGTAACGCTTGTCGACGGAGCAATCATTCTGGAAAAACGTTATCCCTCGCTTGATGACCTCAAAAAACACATTCCGGAGTTGGCTGATGTTAAGTCAGAAGTGAATGTTCTTGGTGCGTTTTGATGGAAGACCATCGGCCAAACTATATGAACGTAAATAGAGACTCCTGAAAGTATTTACTTAGGGGACATGACTTGACGGAAGTCAATCAGACATTCTTGTTGAAAAGCTAGCAGAAACGCTAGCATTTACATATTCAAGCTGCTTTTTAGTGGAAGACCATCAGGATATCTAGTTTGAAATTTTTGCGCCCCTCGGCAAAGACCCAGATGAAAACTCAATCAGAATCCACAGTATAAAAGCGGAACAGATTCAACACGAAAATCCATCTAGCCGCGGAAAACTCTCGCGGTAATCCAATCGAATAAGTAGAAGTCCAAAATGAATACCCAACTATAATCCAGCACAAAGAACACGCAGTACATCTTTTTCTCCGGAAAAGGCGGTGTTGGCAAAAGCAGTATGGCCGCGACCACGGCGGTTCACAAAGCCGCATCCGGACAAAATGTATTGCTCGTTTCAACCGATCCGGCCGGAAACCTAGGCGATATTTTCGAAACAACCATCAGCACGAGTATAGTGCAACTTGCCGAGAACTTGAAAGTCATACAGCTGGATGCCGACAAAATCACGAGTGAGTACAAAGATAAAATGCTCGCGCCCCTGCCGAAATTCTCGACGGAGAGGCTTTGGAGTCTGTTAAAGAGCAGTTTAACGGCGGATGTACAGTCGAAATCGCAACCTTCGACCGATTCACCGACTTCCTAAGCGAAACTCAATACGATGTGATTGTTTTTGATACAGCCCCGACGGGTCACACCTTGCGCCTCATGACACTTCCCGGCGAGTGGAGCGACTATATTTCGAAAAGTGAGCAGGGCAGCGGACAAACTGGTATCTGACGCGTTTCGCAAATCCAAGACTCCAAGCGCAAATACGAAGAAGCCGTAGCGGTACTTCAAGATCCTGCGCGTAGCACGATATTTCTGGTATCTCGTCCCGAGAAAACGGCCGTTTACGAAACACTTCGCTCCATGTCGGAGCTAGAAAAAACCGGCATCCATCATTTTGAAATAATCATAAATGGGGTTTTTCCGTCGAATGAGCCGGGCACGATTTTCACTTCCATGTATGAAACGCAACAGGGCCACATCCGAACGCTTGAAAAAACCGGACTTCCCATAACCCGGGTGCCCATGCAAGCCGGCGAAATCAAAGGCTACGAAACCTTGCGTCGATTCGGGAATATCGTTTTTGAAGGTGCCGATGACCTTATTGAAACAACATTTTCGGATGTAACTTATTTCCGCGGATTTTCAAACACCGAAACGCTCGAGAATATCATTCAAAAGCATGGAGATCGTCGGATTTTGGCGTTTACCGGGAAGGGTGGGGTCGGAAAAACGGTTGCTGCCTGCGCGGTCGCACGTGAAGTTGGCACAAAAGGTAAAACCTTGCTCATTACTACCGATCCGGCGTCGCATATTGGTCAGGTGCTCGAAGCAGAAGTCGGTCATGAGGCCAAAATGATTTCCGATGGATTGTGGGCGGCGAATATCGATCAGCGCAAAGCTGCCGACGAATACAAAAGCAAAATCATGATTGATGCGCGCGCAAATGGATATTCTGAGGAGCTAATTGCATCGCTCCAGGAAGAACTCGATTCCCCTTGCACCGAAGAAATCGCCATTTTCGAGCGATTCTCAGCATATATAAACGATCCTCAGTGGGAATACATCGTGCTCGACACCGCACCCACCGGACATACCCTCCGATTGCTGGAACTTCCGTTCGATTATCAGAAGCAAATCAGCCTCAAACCTCAGGATGCAGACGAGCCAACTAGCAAAAGTGCCCTCGAAGAGGTCATCAATCAAATGAAAGATCCGAGCATTACCGCTTTTTTCCTTGTAGCTTACCCCGAATTTACGCCTTTGCACGAAAGTAGTCGGGCCGCGGCAGACCTCGCAAGAGTTGGAATCGACATTCAGGGCGTAATTTTGAACAACGTTCTGCTCGAAGATGACTGCCAAGGGCGATTTGCTGGAATTCGATACGCGATGCAACAACATTATTTGCATCATGCCGATCAGCTTTTTGATGCGCCGCTGTTTCCGATGCCGTTGCTCAAGCGCGAAATTGTCGGAACCGCCATGGTTGACGAATTGCGAAACTCTCTTTTTAACTTTGAAACCGAACTAACCAATTAATACAATGAATGTAAC
>JAIUMT010000204.1 GCA_022565415.1 Balneolales bacterium
AATATATTATAATAATCTATTTGATAAAATATCTATGAGTACAGACTGGAAAGCTGTCGAAGATAAATACGAGGCACCAACCTATGGTAGGTACCCGGTCGTTTTCTCACATGGTGAGGGAATTAACCTATTCGATACGAGCGGAAAACGTTACACCGACTTGTATGGTGGTCATTGCGTTTCCATTTTGGGTCATACTCCGACACGTGTAACCGAAGCTATCTACGAGCAGTCGAAAAAGCTGATGTTTTACTCTAATGTGGTTTATAATCCGACGCGGGCACAAGCCGCGCAAAAGCTCGTGGAAATGTCCCCAGACGGATTCGATCGTGGCTTCTTCTGCAACTCAGGCACTGAAGCCAACGAGAATGCAATCAAGCTCGCCTGGAAAATGACTGGAAAAACCCGGATGGTCTCGACCATCGGAGGGTGGCACGGCAGAACTTTGGCATCACTATCGGTTACACATAGTGAAAAACTAAGGTTGCCGTATCAGTTTGGCATGCCCGATGTTTCGTTTATTCCTTTTGGCGATGCCAATGCGCTTGAAGAGTGTCTTAAAGCAAACTCTGATGTGGCCGGATTTATCTTAGAACCGATACAAAGTATCAACGGTTGTGCGACAGCACCCAACAGTTACTATAAAGAAATCCGTGAAATCTGTGACAAATACGGCGTTCTACTCATTTTTGATGAAATTCAGACGGGCGTGGGTCGAACAGGTAAATTCTCTTTTAGTGAGCATGTCGATATGCGTCCTGATCTGATAACCCTGGCAAAAAGTCTGGCTGCTGGGTTTCCGATTGGAGCCGTTTTGATGCCCGAGCGTATTGCCTCAAAGCTTTCGAACGGAGATTTAGGGTCTACGTTTGCAGGCGGAATGCTAGCCAGCGCAGCCTGTTACGCAACGCTGTGTGAAATCGAAGAGAAAAACTACATGGATCATGCCCCGAAAGTCTTCGAAACGCTCGAAATATCACTCGAGAACACATCCATCAAACTACACGGACGTGGATGCCTAATCGGACTCGAGTTGCCCATAGAAGCCAAACCTGTGGTTTCAGCTTTATTCGATAAAGGCTGGATTACCGGCACTTCGGATGTCCCCAATGTAATGCGCATCATGCCACCAATTATTACCCCACTAGAAACGATAACCGAATTCGCAAATACCCTCAAACATGTTATCTGACGCCCCAAATATCCGAAATTTTGTAAGCATGGCTAACTGGTCCGACCAGGACTTGCTTGAACTTCTCGACACTGCTGATGCCCTGAAATCCCGTAAATTTCGCTCTCGCGAGGGGGAAGGGAAGGTTCTGGGATTGTTGTTTTTTAATCCGTCGTTGAGGACAAAAGTATCGTTTGAGGTGGCAGCTGCTCATTTCGGTGCAACGACATCCATCATTTCTCCGGGACAAGGCTCCTGGACACTCGAAACCGAAATTGGCGCCATCATGAACGGCAACAAGACGGAGCATGTAAAAGAGGCGGTTCAGGTTCTCTCGCGCTATTGTGATGCCATCGGAGTGCGGGCGTTTTCGACGCTTAAAGACAAAAACGCCGACATGAGCGAGGCTGTTATTCGGGATATTACACAATACGCTGATGTTCCCGTTATCAATCTGGAAAGTGCTATGGAGCATCCTTGTCAGTCGATGGCAGATTGGATGACCATTCGCGAGCTTTTCGGTAAGAATCAGTTAGCGGATAAGAAATTGGTCCTGACCTGGGCTCCGCACCCGTTTCCGTTGCCGCAAGCGGTGCCAAACTCCGTGTTGGAAATGGCATCTCGAAGCGGGATTCAGCTTACGTTGGCATGTCCGCCTGAAATGGTGCCGGAAGACCCGTTTTTGTCTCGGTATAAGGAACAGTGTCGCCAGAAAGGCCATGAAATGGTTATCGAACACGATCAGCAGAAAGCGTTGCAGGGCGCCGATGTTGTGTATGCGAAATCGTGGGCGGCTCCGGTTATATACGATGAACCGTTGCGGGAAGCGCAGCTCCGAAAGGAAATCTACAAAGACTGGACCCTCTCGGGCGACAAGATGAAAGCAACTAACGACGCCTATTTCATGCATTGTTTGCCTGTACGCCGAAATGTTGTCGTAACCGATGATGTAATTGACGGTCCGCGTGCACGTCATATCGACGAAGCCGAAAACCGCCTTCACGCCCAAAAAGCCATCTTGATGAAACTATGGAACCTGTCCTTGTAAAAATTAGTGGCGGACTAACCGATAATCCGGATGCCGTGGCCAGCATCGTCTCTTATGTGAAACATTGCAGAGAGGCCTCACAACCGGTGGTTTTGGTTCATGGCGGCGGCAAACAGATAAATGCCCTGTCGCAACAGCTAAATTTGGACATCATTCAGTTGGAAGGTCGACGCGTGACCAATCGCGAGGCGATGAATGTTTTGCTTTACACGGTCGGAGGAAGCGGTAACGCCGGATTGGTATCGGTTCTGAGAAAAGAACGTATCGAGTCTGTCGGATTAACAGGAGCCGACGCCGGACTAACCACCTCACGCCGCCGAGAACCCCTCAGCATAAACGGTAAATCCGTAGATTTTCAGCTGGTTGGTGAAATAGAGTCGGTTAATCCAAAAATTCTAATGCTCTTACTCGATAATGATATCGTCCCGGTAGTAGGATGTCTAACATGGTCGGAGGATGATGGAATGCTGAATATCAATGCCGATACATTTGCCATCAAAATTGCCTCGGCGTTGGGCTGTAAAGAACTGGTAATGCTGATGGAGCCCGAGGCTGTTTTAGATGAATCGGGGAAACCGGTTGACTCGCTAACGTCAAAAGAAAGAGATAATGGAGTTGAGCAGGGCTGGATTAAAGACGGTATGATTCCCAAGCTTCACACAGGATTTCAGGCGATAGAATCGGGGATAACTCAGGTTCGACTAACAAATCCTACCGGACTGCTAAACGGCCGTGGAACACTTTTAAGATCAAATTAACATTTTATGTCACTTAACATTGCATTGTGCGAACCCAAAGAGCTTCTCAAAGCATTGGTTCGCTTTCCAAGTCTAAGTACGAAAGAGCAGGATCTTGTAGATTGGCTTGAGAAATCTGTCGAGGAAACCGGATTGCTGCAAGTCGACCGCTATGGTGATAACCTGATTTTCAGTATTAAAGGCGATCAGGATGGGCCGTGGCTTTTGATGAATTCCCACTCCGATGTAGTGCCTGCATCTTCGAATCACAAAGGAAATCCATTCGAACCTGTTGAGGAGGATGGAAAGATTTGGGGTCGTGGCACGACAGATGCCAAAGGATGCGGAACAGCGATGCTCAAAAGTTTACTTGAGCTTGCCAGTGAAGGATGGAAACCTCGAAAAGGAAAAGTAAGTTTTGCGCTCACGATTTGCGAAGAAACCTCTGGCGAATTCAACGGAATGGCCTATTTGCGCACCCTTATGGACGATAGCCGCCTAAAATTACCAGACGCAGCGCTTATTGGTGAACCAACTTCATTGGCTCCGTGCGTCGCTCAAAAAGGTCTACTCGTTTTACGGCTAACTACAGAGGGAGAATCGGGTCACGCCGCCCGTATTTACGGAAAAAATGCAATCTACGAAATGGCTGAGGTTCTCTCAAAACTGAAATCCGTGCATTTTGAAGATGATAATCCATTTATCGGAAATGTGAAAATCACCCCGACGAAAATTCATGCTGGTACGGTAAATAACGCAATGCCCGAGCACACCGAGGTGATTTTGGATGTTCGAACCATTCCGGAGGTATCAAACAATGATATTATACAAGCGCTACAAAAAAGTTTAGGCTGCGAAATTCAGGTTATCAGTGACCGTTTCGTAAGCACGCAAACCGATCCTGATTCTGCTATTGCTCAAAGTTGCCTGAGAGCTTCGGGACAGGAATTTTTCGGCTCACCAACGGCATCTGACTGGGTGTTTCTGGCTGATATCCCCGTGGTGAAAATTGGTCCGGGAAACAGCGAAATGTCCCATAAACGAGATGAATACATCGAAATTGATCAGTTAAACGCCGGAGTAACGCTTTATAAGCGCATTATTCGTGATTATTTCGGCGAGGAGGATGCCCAGTGAAAACTATCTGGCAAAAAGGAAGCTCTATCCATAACGACCGGGAGTGGTTCGATGATTTCACGGCAAGTGAAGATCGGGGGTATGACCAATATCTAATTCCACACGACATTATTTGTAATCTGGCGCAGTCTGCCATGCTACAAAAGATTGGTGTATTAACACCCTCCGAATACAAATCGCTTTCTGATGCGCTTAAATCGTACTTTTCGAAGTGGGAAAAGGGTTCATTTGAATTGAGTGATGAAGATGAGGATGTTCATTCCTGCATTGAAAAGCACCTGACTAACGATTGTGGAGATGCCGGCAAGAAAATACATACAGGTCGGTCACGAAACGATCAAGTTATGACGGATGTACGACTTTTTCTGAAATCCCAGTTGTTGGGATTAGCTGGAAAGTGGATGGATGTGTTATCGGAACTGGAACAAATCGTTGAACGACATCCTAATACCTATTTCGCAGGACTAACCCATACTCAGCCTGCAATGCCGTCGTCGGTTGATGCTTGGGTGGCTGGATATCAGGATCTATTGCTATCTGATTTGAAAGCCATTATGTATGCGTATGGAGAAGTTGACCGGTCGCCGCTGGGTTCAGCAGCTGGATATGGCGCACCGTATTTTGATTTAGACAGAGATTTTACCTCTAAATTGATGGGGTTTTCGGAGGTACAAAATCCGGTAACTGCTGTGCAACCGGGTCGGGGAGGTCAGGAAAAACGCGTAACAGACGCACTCGGTTACGGGGCGCTTACATTCAATAGAATGGCTTCAGATGTAGTACTTTTCGCGCATCCCATGTTTGGCTACGTCACACTCAGCGACAATCAGACTTCTGGAAGCAGCATCATGCCTCAGAAACGAAATCCGGATGCGTGGGAACTCATCCGCGCTGCGTACCACCCACTAGCCGGCACATCAACCCAGTTAGCCTCCGTGAGCGCAAATCTAACCTCCGGCTACCATCGCGACCTTCAAATAACCAAAAAAGCCGTAATGGACGCCGTTTTCATGTCCGACAAACTCGCAACAGCCGTAAAACACGCCCTGGCCGGACTCGATTTCAACACCGAAGCCTGCACAAAAAGCCTTACTCCCGAGGTTTTTGCAACCCACGAAGCCAACCGACTGGTTTCTGGCGGTATGCCATTTCGCGAAGCATACCGAGAAGCGGCCCGGGCAGTAGCAGAAGCATCCGTGCTGTCACCAACAGACCTACGGAACTCCTACACCGTCTCCGGATTTCCCGGCAACTACGACACTGCGGCTTATTCCAAGCGCAAGCAACCCGTTCAGGATTGGCTTAGCGCAGAAAAACAAAAACAAGACGATATTTTACATAACTTACTTAGGTCGAAATAATGTATTTCCGTCCTAAGATTTCACTTAAAGGCATATTACTATGAATTCGAATTTGAATGACCGTTTTTTGGCCAGCTGTCTGGCCGCCTCCCTTGGCGAAAGTATTGCACTTCCTGCCGAAGGCATGACGCCCGATCAAGTGCGGTCTGTTTTCCATAAAATTGAAGGGCCAGTAGCCCGACCAGAATCCGATTCCTTTTATCCGCTTCCAGCCGGCAGCACAGCTCGTCAGACGGAGGCCATGCTCGCTGTTTTAAAAGCATCGAAGCCCTTGCCCGACCTACAAGGATTCGCATTCAACATCAAAGACTCGTTTAACCGATTTCAGATGTTGTGGCCCAAAAGTGCAACATTTCCCTGGCCACCATTCCCAGATGAGGGTCATTACACATTCGCTTTTGCCATGCCAGCTGCGTATCGATTGTGCGCTGGAAAGAATTCCGTTGCCGAAATAGCAGATTGGCTCAAGAGTTTGTCTCCGGTATCTGTTGTTTGGCAGCAGGGCATCTGGATTTATCTGCGTTTGTTAGCCGACCTTTTGAAAATGGACGTTGGGTCGTTCGACCGGGTTTCTTTCGTTCAACGGGCGATGGACTACGCCGATGAGGCAGAGCAACACTTCCCAAACGATCACAAGATGAAACGCCGGATGCAGGTCCCCGAGCCGTTGCTAGAGGCTTCTCTTGCGGATGTCGCG
>JAIUMT010000205.1 GCA_022565415.1 Balneolales bacterium
CAACGAGCTCAAAATTGAAGTTAGCTCAAATGGTACTGATTGGACTGAGCTTACTTATAGTCGAGCTACTGGAACAGGAACAGCAAATTGGATACTTATAAACCCAAGTGGTGATATTCCATCAACTGAGAATTTAAGGATACGATTCACTCAAGAGTTATCATCATCGTTAGCATTTCGAATCGATGATATCACTTTATCTGGAGATCTAACAACCTCAGAGCCATTCATTGACTCACCGACCACTTCTCTCACTGGTTTTTCATATTTGGAAGGGAATGGGCCATCAGAAACACAAAGTTTTGCAGTTTCAGGTCAAAACCTGACGTCTAGCATAACTGTTTCTGCACCAGATAATTTTGAAGTATCATTAAGTTCTAACGACGGGTTTAGTGGCAGTGTCGATCTTACTCCTTCAAATGGGGATGTAGAAGAAACTGCTATCTATACGCGACTGAAAGCAGGTTTAGTAGCTGGTGAATATATTGATGAGATCATAACTATTGAATCAACAGATGCTACAACAAACACGGTGACCGTAAGCGGTCAAGTTACGGGCGCTTACGCTATACCATACGACAATACATTTCGAACCCAAGAAGATGTTGATGTTGCTATTGCTCAGGGAATAAATCTAAATGATGGTACTACATTTGTTTCATCAGCAGGTGGATATATAAGAATTACCAATACAGGAAACCTTGAATTACCAACACAAAACTTAACTGAATTCGAAGCTCTCTATTTCTCAATGAGCCTCACAACTTTTGGTGGAAATACTGGTCAAGTCTTGAGTATAGAACTGTCTGATAATGGTGGAACTGATTATGAAACTGTAGAATCATTTGCAGTTCCAGGATCTTACACTACATTTACAGCTTCAGTGAATCTTGGTACAACCTACAATGTAGAGAATGCACGCATTCGTTTTCGAATTACCGAGGGTAGCAACCAAGTTCGTTTTAGAGACTTAGAAATTAAGGAGGCAACTGTTGCCGACCTCACCATCACCGGCAACGCCGGTTGGCGAATGCTTTCGCGGCCTGTTAGTGGTGTTAGGGTTTCTGACCTAGCTTCTCAGAATTTGATTCAAGGTGCCCCAGGTGGACAGTATGAAGACTTACCGTCTAACTTTTTCCCCGCTTACGACGGTTCGACTAGCACTTGGGTTTCCCCCGACAACGTAAACGATCAAATCCCGTCAGGTACAGGATTTATCTGGTTCAAATACAACAACACTAATGTTGCTGAAAGTAAAAATCTTCCTTTCACCCTATCCGTTAGCGGACTTGAACCTACCGATGACGTTACTGTTTCTGTCAACTCAGGCGAAACGTGGAATCTTCTCGGAAATCCATATAGCCAGTCAATTTCTGTAGAAGACATTACAGGAAATGAAGACAATTCTTTCTTTGCAACCGTTCAGGTTTGGGAGTCTACCGGAACCCCCGGTACAGATGATGGGTGGGTTTTAAGCTCTCATCCATCAGTTGATGGAATTCTGGCACCTTGGCAGGGATTTTTCCTGGCAAGCATAAACTCTACTGAAATCACAATTCCAACCTCTGCCAAAACTACCGGTGGGAATCTACTCAAGGAATCGAATCCAATTACACAGATTGGTTTCAGGTTATTGACTGATATCGATGGTACTGAAACTGTTATGGATCGTGCTGCAATTTTGCAAATTCGTGATAATGCAGAACATACAATGGATCGTTACGACTTGGTCAAGTTGGGATCACTAAATACAACTTCAGCAATGCTTTATTTCGTGGGAGAAAACTTCCAGGGTGAGCTTGTCGCGAAATCACAGGAATCAAGACCACTAGATTTCAAATCCTCGTTTGAAATTCCAATGGATGTGGCTGCTTATGGTTTATCCGGTGATTTTACGATTGATTGGCCATCAATTAGAAATCTGCCTGATGATGTTACGATTCATTTACTAGATACAGTAACGGGTGAAAAAGTTCTTTTAGAAGAGGAGGGGAGTTATAGCTTCTCGCTCAATTCGATGGGCAAACGAAATGCTGAACATCAAGCTCCTGGAAAAGAGTTAGAACTTCTTTCTGATGACGCACGATTCAAGTTGTTAGTCGATAGAGGTTCTACAACTGATATTCCTTTAGAAGAGACAACGCCTCGTGAGATAGCGCTTGATCAAAATTTCCCGAATCCGTTTAATCCGACTACGCGCATTAGCTATGCACTTCCTGTAGAATCGCAGGTTCGATTAGCGGTGTATGATTTGCTCGGACGAGAAGTAGCGGTGCTTGTAAACGAGCGAATGGCTTCGGGATCACATTTTGTGACTTTTGATGCCAGTGCGCTGTCGAGTGGTGTGTACATGTATCGCCTGACAGCCCAGGGCGTGGTATTAACACAGAAGATGACGTTGATTAAATAGAAGCCCCACATTTTGTTAGGTTATGTAGAAGGGACTCGTACCAGTGTGCGAGTCCCTTTTTTTGTTTGTGAGAAAACATTAAAACATTTTAATAAAACATTATAGCCCAGTAGTGTATAGTTAGGAATATGAGTATGTTGTAAAATTTTACAAATGTAACATGCTGTTAAATAGGGGTTTATGTTTAAGCGTTAGAATTGGCGTGAATTAACTACGTAGTATTACGTATAAAAGCGCTTTTAATCAGAGAGGTGAATGACAAAAACAAGAATTGCAATTCCGTGATTTTTTAATAGCTTGCATGAGCTTAGGGTCATGAAATAGTGATCAATGCTGGGTGTAAAATTAGTTGTCTTACAAATATTACACTTATTTATCTACAGTACTCCTGAACCCAACAAAAGAGGTCTAAAAATATGTCGAATAAAACACGATTCGCACTGATGGTATCATCAATGGCGATGCTCATCTTATGTCTGTCGGGAAGTTTCGAGTTGCTAATGGCGCAATCGCCGCCACCGCCCGCCTTACCCGGAATGCCAGATCAGGCTCCACTAGGTGGACTCGGGCTCTTAGCTGCCGCTGGTGGCGCGTATGCCTGGAAAAAGCTTCGCAACAAAGAAAACTAATTGTTCAGTTTACTGCAGCAACACATTTAACTATCGATTTGAAACCATAGATGTGGTTCAGGTAGTAACGCTATGTATTGCTGTCAGGCCTAAACAATAGCAACCGATTATTTAAAAAAAGATTAATTATGAAAAATAGATTATCTACAATCTTAGCATCGCTGGTGGTTTTAGCGCTGATATTCAGTATCCCCGCCACAGCAGATGCACAATTTACAACCATTTGGGAACGGAATGACGCAAATGGTAACAAGCCATCATGGTTTGGAGCTTCTGCCGAGCGATCAATGACTTATCATGACGGGAAGGTCTATGTTGCTAGTAGGGGAGATGGGGCGAATATTCGAATTTTGGATGCCCAAACAGGTGCCGATATTGGAACTATTACTGCAAGTGGACTAAGTGGCGGAGCAGTACCATTTAATACTATCTCTGTATCTGACGATGGTGTGGTTTTTGCCTCTAATTTAACTGTTGATGCAAGCGATTCTCCGTTTAAAGTCTATATGTGGGAAAATGATGAAGCAACAGAATTTGAAACGGTAGTAACTTTTACGGCACCTGAAGATGTGGAGCGTTTGGGTGATCATTTCTCAGTCGTCGGTTCAGTGAGTGAAGGTACCGCAGTATTGTTCACCGCAAGAGGTAATACACCACGAGTTCACCGATGGGTAATGCAAAGTGATGGTGAGGGCGGATTTGAATTCGTAAACACTCCTACTACAACTCATGATATTCCTAATATGCCAGCGTGGGGAACTCCTGCTCATGCTACTGGGCAAGCAGCTGGTGGCGGTTCGACATATTTCGCATCTGGACGTTCTGCAACTTTTGTCCGGCAATATTCGAGCGCTGGAGCTTCACTTGGATTTATTGAGTTTGCAGCAGGTAACAGGAATGTTGGATCTTTAGTGTATGAGCAGTTTGACGGAGTGGAGTATTTATTCACCTATCACCCAACAGTAAGAAATGCTAGATGGCATGTTATTGCAGGCTCACCTGGCACAGCTTTCACGAACCGAACGGGTGCAGATTTAGGAAGTACTCCTGTTATTGGTGCTACAGTCGAAAACACACTTGGTGATCTAGCTGTACGAAATAATGGTGACGGAACATTCACAGTATTTGTACTTGGAACCAACAACGGTATCGCTGCATACGAAACCGATAACGTTCTTGACGCTGGCACCAATCAACGCGTGATTTCAGGCGACGCTGGCTGGAGAATGCTTGCTTCCCCAGCTCAAGGTGTGAAAATCTCAGACCTTGCTTCCCAAAACTTGGTTCAGGGTATTCCCGGTGGAACATATGCCTCAGCCGCTCCAAACATCTTTACTGGTTTCTCCGGCTTAAATGATGGTCCTGGTGGTAACGGATGGCAGATTCCGGCCGACATGGACACCGAACTCGAACCCGGTCGTGGATTCATCTGGGCTATGTTCAACAACGAAGAAGTTCCAGAGAGCAAATCTCTTCCAATCACACTAAACTTTGATGGAACTGTTGATAATACCGACGTTACCGTTTCTGTTCACTCAGATGGTAGCAAGTTCAACTTGCTTGGAAACCCATTCAGGTCTTCAATTGATGTTTCTGCTTTAACTGGCGACGGTGACTTTTCCGGAACAGTTCAGGTCTGGCAAGATGGTGATGGTAATGCTGAAACCGGTACTCAAGGTGGAACATGGATTCTAGAATCAAATCGTGTAGCTCCATACCAAGGTTTCATTGTCGAGAATGATGATGCCACTGAAATTACCATTCCTGCATCGGCAATCTCAGCAGGCGGCGTATTTCATCGTGAGGTAGTTCAGGAAACGATTGCCCTAGAATTGGTAAGTCGAAATTCAGAGCGAAATCGTGTAACCGATAGAGCTGCCCGTATTGTTCTTCGTGCTGATGCACATGATGGATGGGATCGATGGGATGCTACTAAGATTGCTCCGCTGGATGCCGTAGACGGACTCGTTTACTTCCCATCAGAACGTCGTGGAGAGGCTATTGCAAAAGCACAGGAATCCAGAAATATTGAATTCAATGATATGGAAATCCCTGTTGATGTAGTCGGTTACAATGGTGCTACAGAATTCCGTATCGGTTGGGCTGATTTATCAGGTATTCCATCCGACTGGACTGTGACTTTGGTTGATACAGAGACTGGCGTAAGTACAGATATGTTGAATGCAGCGTATTATGATTTCAGCCTGGCAAGTACCATGAAGAAATCAGCTGATCAAGAGCTCGGTGCGCCGCTGACAATTGCAGACAACAGCTCTAGATTTAAGGTTAGCATCACTGATGGGACCAATACCAGCATGGAAGCAATTTCTGATATGCCGAGTGAAGTTAAGCTTGCTCAGAACTTTCCGAATCCATTCAACCCGACAACACGCATCAGCTACGAGTTGCCGGCTGAATCTCAGGTTCGATTGGCTGTGTACGATCTGTTGGGTCGTCAGGTGGCTGTTCTGGTTAACGACAGAATGTCGCCGGGTGAGCATTCTGTGAACTTTAATGCCGCGTCGCTCTCGAGTGGTGTGTATATCTACCGCCTCGAAGCTTCAGGTGTTGTTCTTACCCAGAAAATGACACTGGTTAAGTAACGCTACATCAGTAAATCGTTTGATTTGAAAAAGGGATTCGTGCTAACGTGCGAATCCCTTTTTTTGTTATGAGATCGCGCATCAAGTGCGCGATGACAATTCGGAAATGTGGGATCTATTTGCCATGATTCGGTAATTAATACAGTGAGATCCCGCATCTCGCTTCGCTCGTGCGGGATGACCAAGTTGAGTAACGCTCGTGCGGGAAGACGGGTGGGGTCGCGCTAGTGCGGGAAGACTTGGTTTGGTTTCTGCACTCTTGATTTGTCATTGCGTCCCCGACTTGTCTTCGCGCGCTTGACGCGCGATCCCTCTACTATGGTTCGGTAGCTAAAGCAGTGAGATCCCGCATCTCGCGTCGCTCGTGGGGGAAGACCAAGTAGGGTGACGCTCGTGCGGGAAGACCAAGGGGGGTCCCGCGCG
>JAIUMT010000206.1 GCA_022565415.1 Balneolales bacterium
CGCGCCAAACACCCCCTCCGAGGCGACAATGTTGGTGAGTCCGATTTCAGCCAAATCGGCATCCCGAAATGTTCTGGCATACACGAGCCGACCCGGATCCATCAACGTGATTGCCATTCCCCGAAGGATGGATTTTGCATATAGAGCTCGGTTTTCGCCAATAATTTCCCGGGCGATGCTGAGTTTGGCCTCGTTTTGATCGGAGAAACTCATCGTAGCGCGGTCGGGCCAGCGGTTAGCGTACATCTCCTGAATGCGCGATTGGGCTTCGAGATGGGTAATTCGTTCGGAGGCGGCTAACACGAACGCGGCATGACCCGTCATCATGTTTTCGGCCGCGATGGAGGTGTATGCGAAGGTCTGATGTTGAACGTAGTTTCGCATCTGCCAGCCAAAAATGAACGCCTGTGATGCAACCAGAAAGACAACCACAGCCAAGAGTATGCTACTGAAACGAGGGAGATATACTTTTTCTGATGCAGATTCAGCTAGGTTTGGCGAGACGCTTTCATCATGAATATCTTGGTTTTGCACATCACCCGTTTCTTCAACGACGCTATCATCAGACAAATCAACCAAATGATTCTCCTCTGAGCCTGATGTGACAGTGGCGTTCATGGCCCTTCTCCTGTACAGAAATCCGACCAGCAAAAGCAATATTACCGCAGCCCAGGGCGCATATAAGGTGATGGGCTTAAACCAGGTGGCGAGTCCGAGAGCGGCACCCGATAATGCAAAATACATCAACGGATGAAATCTCGAAATCCATGGCGGCTGATCCGAAGTCCCGACCTCTGACCCAAAAACATACTCCCAACTGGTAAGTTTCGCGGTTCCGACCAAAGCCAGCATCACCGAAAACAGCAACAACGGAGTGAAAAAAGGCTCGGTAAGGATTTCTTTCGAATAGAGCATCCAGGCCGGATCCAGCACAACGATGAAAAGCAACGGCCAGAAGCGATGCAGTTGCAGCAATCGCAAAAAGGTGAGCATCAGCCAAAGCAATGCCAAAATCCCAAGTGTGTTTACAGCAATCATGATCCACGGTCCGGCATCTGCGCCAAAAATGCCATATACGGAGGCTAGAACTAGCGGTAATCCGGGCGGACGAATCATATCGGCGTGCGGATTTACAGAAGCCGATCCGTATCCGGGAGCCAGATAGTGCCCGGTTTCGAGCATCGAAAGTGCATAGTGCTCGTACAGGGCCGAATCGCCGTTATACAACTTTGCGGTGTCGGGGTAAATCAGAACAGCCAGGATTATCCGGGTCACGACAACAGATAGCGCAAGCCATAGAAAAGCACGAGACCTGTAAGGAGCTGAGTTCTCAGGATTTATATTGACCGATTTTTCTTTCAAAAATGGCAGATTAGTGTATTTTAACTAGGTAAACCAATATAAACGGGGAATTTCAGAAATGCGACGAATAAGACGAACTCGAATCATTACATCAATCTTAGTAGCTACAGCGATTTTTGCATCAGCAGGCCTCATCAATGCGAATAATTCGAGCACGGATAATGATAACAAGGTCACACAAAACGCAAATCTGAACCAGGATTTAGTGCCACCGCGGCCAAATACGGTAGAACCATTTAGTTTCTTACTCAGTTGGCAGCGTGATCCGGCACACACCATGACCATCGATTGGCACACCACTGGCCAAGGGACGCCAACCATGCAATACCGTCAGAATAATTCCCAAGCTAGTTGGCAGAACATAATCGGGGAAACCAAGCCTTTTCCATACACCGACCGTTTCATTCAGCGTGTAGAAATCACGAATCTACTACCCGATACAGAGTATGAGTTTCGATTTGGTCCGGATTTAAAGCAGTACAAGTTTCGCACCATGCCAGCCGATAACCGCAGTCGCCCCATCAAATTCGTTACCGGCGGAGACATGATGCACAACTGGGTCACGATGCAACAGGTAAACCAAACTGTCGCCAAATATGATATCGATTTCGTAGCCATCGGCGGTGACTTGGCGTATGCAGATGGAAAACCTGATGCATTCAACCGATGGTATCAATACCTCGAGGTCTGGACAGAAACCATGATTCGTCCCGACGGAAGGGTGATTCCGCATCTTGCTGGAATTGGCAACCACGAAGTAAAACGGGGTTTTACTTCAAGCTACGAAAACACAAACAATGCATTTGATGGAACCCATGAATGGCGGCTCCGCGAAGCTCCATACTACTATAATCTGATGGCGTTTCCGGGCAATCCGGGGTATGCAGCACTCGATTTCGGAGAGTATTTAAGCCTGATTTTCCTCGATACCGGACACACCAATCCGATTCCAGGAAAGCAAACAGAGTGGCTGGAGTTGGCCCTGGCAAATAGAGCCGCATTTGAACATGTAATTCCTATCTATCATTTTCCAGGCTGGACATCGGTGCGGAATCCTGAAAGTTTGCAATCACAACAGGTTCGTAAACACTTTGTACCTGCTTTTGAAAGATACAGCAACATCCGCATAGCCTTCGAAAATCATGATCATGCCTACAAACGCACCTTTCCAATTCGAAATAATCAAATCAGTCCGACCGGCATCGTGTATGTTGGAGATGGCGCCTGGGGCGTGAGCCTTCGCGAGCCCGGTGCGCATGTTGGTACTGATATGGGTTGGTATCTTGAAAAAGCAGCCGCGCAACGTCATTTCATATTGGTTGAAATCAATGGGGATGCGCTGGATTTGCAAATGATTGATGAGCGGGGAAATATTTTCGATTCACTAAAGCTGAGTAACCGAGACTTAGTAACCTCCGTTCCTGAATCCAGAACGCCATCAACATTCATCCTCGAGCAAAACTATCCGAATCCGTTCAACAGTAGTTCGTTGATACGCTTTGCGTTGCCCGAAAGAACGCGGGTAACGTTGGAAGTGTACACGCTCACCGGTAGACTGGTTACTACCTTAATCGATCGAGAGATGAATGAGGGTTGGCATTCGGCCAATTTCCGGGCTGAAAACCTGACCAGCGGCACGTATGTTTACCGCCTCCGGGCCGGCGACCGCGTGATAACCAAGAAAATGATGCTGATTAAATAATGGTGTAAAAGACGATTAGAATCGGACTCGTTCCATACAAAACAGTTATTTTTTGCCGATTATGGTTAGAAATTCTGGATGTCAGAGCTTTAGAATTACTCCATTGAGCATAAACCAGAGGATCTGTTTACCCGCCGTACAATTCCAGCAATTTAGCCACAATTCGTCCAGAGGTTTTGCCATCCCAAAGTGGCGGAATCTGACCTTTTTTCCAGTCTCCGGCAAATAACGTCGCCATCGCCGGGGCAATCGCCTTCGGATCTGTTCCAAGTAACTCATTCGTGCCTAATGTGATCGTCTCTGGACGTTCGGTATTGTCCCGCAACGTCATACACGGAACTCCCATCACAGTGGTTTCCTCCGTAATTCCGCCCGAATCGGTAACCACCGCAAACGAACGCTCTACCAAATAGTTGAATTCCAGATAGCCCAATGGCTCAATCAGGTGCAATCTCGGATGAGAAACCCCAATTCGCTCTAAAATTTTCGCCGTGCGCGGATGAACCGGAAAAACGATCGGCATTTCAGCCGTGTTGGTCATTATTTCATCGATAAGATCCTTCAGCTTGTACTCCTCATCCACATTCGCCGGACGATGCAATGTCAGCATAAAATACTTCCCATCTTCGAGTCCGAGCTTCTCGGTAACCTCCGGCTTCACAAAACGCGACCTGTGCTTAAGCAACGTATCAATCATGGTATTTCCCACGAAATGAATCCGATCTTCCGGAATTCCAGTAAGTTTGAGGTTCTCGTTGGCAACATCCGAGGTCGTGAAAAAGTGATTCGTAATACTGTCGGTAACCATGCGATTGATCTCTTCGGGCATCGACCAGTCGCCCGAACGGATGCCGGCTTCGACGTGAACCACATCCACATGCAATTTCTGAGCCGTTATGGAGCAGGCCATGGTCGAGGTAACGTCACCCACAACGAGGCAAACAGCCGGCTTGCCCGATTCCAGCAGCAACGCCTCGTAGCCAACCATGATTGCGGCAGTTTGCTCGGCCTGAGTACCACCACCAGCGCCCAGATTCACATCCGGCAACGGAATTCCCAACTGCTCGAAGAAGCTGTCCGACATGTTCTTATCATAATGCTGACCCGTATGAATCAATCGAAACGACACATCTTTTCCATCTTTTTGAGCTGCTTTGATCGCATCAATGATGGGTGAAATTTTCATGAAATTAGGCCGTGCTCCGGCTATCAAATCGATTAACATGCTACTTTGCTTTCTTTGTTATTAAAAATTATACTCTAGTCTCATCATCCCGAAACCATTCCACGTATCGTACCCCGAATACACAAATGGTATACTTGTGGTCTCTATGTACAAATAATTGAGGGTTCTAATGGCACTCAAGCGCCCCGAAAAGGTCAACCTCCGCCATGAATACGCCATATCCAGTCCGAAATTTACCTCCGCATAATGCCGCAGGCGACTGGTTCCGAACAATATATAGTACAAATCGTTGTTGTAGATCGATCGCTCTACATACACCCCAATTCGATTCGTACCCCTCAAATAATCGATGCCAAGATACTGAGCATTGCTTCCCGGACCAATACCCGCGCCCAGAACTTGTCCGCGATGGGTGTAACCATGACGAATATACTGATGGGTGTACCAGGTAGGATAATGCCGGATGCGGTAGGTGTTCGACTTCTCAAGTTGGGTAAATTCGGCGCCCAGGCGGATGTACTGCTGATTTTGGCGCAGAGGAAAAAACTTATTCATGCCCAAAATCCAGCCCATTCCGTGCTCCGGAAACTGCATGAAATCGCTCCAGGACTCGGGACGCGCATTTCGGCCCCACTCACCATATACCTCTAACTGGTCGGATGGTGCCATGTATCGCACGTAGAGGGCGAATTTATCATCGAAACGTTGGTCGAAATTAGGCTTGAGCCGGTCTTCGGGCAAACCCTCGTACACCTCATAAGGCGACCTCAGAAAGGAAAACAGGGCTTGTTCGTAGGTTTTGACGTCTTCGGAGTAGGCCATGATGGTTCGTCCCGCGCCTATGGTGAACCCGGGGGCGAAGGATGGTTGCCAGGTTAGTGCAAGTCCCGAAAGCAGGCGCCAGTCGTCGGGACGCTCGATATAATTCATTGGGAGGGTGTTGGCAAAGCGGCGAACGGGAAGATGATCAACGCCCGAGGCTTCGAGTTTACCCCAAAACGCCTGAAACTCAAATCCTCCGATACGGGTCTGCAGCGGTCGATCAGACCGAATCGTACCGTGCAAAAACCCCTCAGCGTTGTTCGTGAGCAGCAGAGCGTTGCGCTGCCCCGGTCCCCACCAGATATTCGACGTTGATGCAGCCAGGCTCACCGCGCCAAAACGCAGCGCGACCTCCGAATTTCCGGGCATAACGCGCAAATACGGATCGGTTCGATAGCGAAACGGTCGGTCGATCACGTTGAAAACATGCTCGTAATAATATCGCCAGATGAAATCCTGATAATCGAACGGGATTTCGGCAAAACGACGGCTTTCGGCATACAAAATTGTGGGATCCAGACGCACGTGCAGCGGACCTATTCCAAACGAAGCTTTCAACGACCATTGGGTTGTGAGTCCTTTAGCAGGAAAAATGGCCTCCAGATTGTTACCATGAGGCAGGTGTGTGTTGAACGTGTTGGTGGTAGTGATTCCGTGAAGCTGGGCGTAGACTGGCAGCGTGAAGTTTCCGGAATTGTGAGAATCGTCGCGAAGGTGCAGAACTGCTCCGAATTTAGGCTGAAAGTTGAGGCTTTCGTACAGTTTGAGGCGATTTTGGTAGACGCGTCGCTCTTGTTCCAGAATTCTGAGTTGGTCGCGGCGGTTTGCGTTATACTGCCGACGAGCGCGGAAACGGTACCATACCGGACGGTCGCCAGCGTCGAGGTCGGGCGGATATCCCAGATAGAATCCGTTGTTTACCGGACGTAGAATGAACGAGTGGGGGGATGGAAGATCGCCGGTTACCTGCC
>JAIUMT010000207.1 GCA_022565415.1 Balneolales bacterium
CAAAGTAATACATTTGAGAACAACTCTGGTGACGGGTGTGTAGTACTGGATTAACCAACTCCTTCTGCACATAAAAAAACCCCTGATAGTCCATGGATTATCAGGGGTTTTTACGTTTAAAAGCTCAGCATTTGCCAAGTTAAACTTGGTCAGTGCTGTTATGCTTTATTACTTTCCGCTAACGGCTTTTCCAATTGTCCCTTCGTAAATGGTCGTCATTTCGTCGACAGTTAACACAGTTGAAGAATCGAACTCAACTGTACTTCCACTTACTTTGCCAATTTCATGCACAGGAATTCCAGCACGGTGGTAAATCTCCTTGATCACCGGGACTTTAAGTGGCTCACAGGTAACCAAAATTCCGCTTTGTGCTTCGCTAAAGAAGGTTTCTGTAGTGCTTCCACCCAATGATGATAAATCCAGATAGGCGCCCAGTTTCCCAAAAATGGCCATTTCAGCCAGTGCGATAGCAATGCCACCATCAGATAAATCATGAGCGGCATTAATCAGTTGTCTTTGAATAACTTCGAGTGTGGCATTTTGAAGACTTTTCTCGAAGGTTAAATCTAGTTCTGGTGCGTCGCCCGAGGTGATTTTATGACACCAGCTTAGGTATTCGGTTCCTCCTAGTCCTCTACGCGGAGCTCCAATATACAGAATGGTATCTCCCTCCCTTTTGAACGAAGCCGTCATGGCGTCACGCTCTACATCTTCGACGATACCAAGCATTCCAATGGTTGGGGTTGGAAACACAGATCCCTTCGGATTTTCATTATAGAAGCTCACATTACCACCTGTAACCGGAGTCCCAAGCGCATTACACGCATCTCCCATTCCGCCAACAGCTTCTTTAAATACCCAGTACATTTCAGGTTTGTACGGATTTCCAAAATTCAAGCAATTGGTTATCGCAACAGGTTTCCCTCCGGCACAAACCACATTTCGAGCGGCTTCAACAACGGCAATTTGTCCGCCCTTACGCGGATTCAAATACACATATCGGCCGTTGCAATCAGTCTTGACAGCCAAACCTTTCTTGGAACCCTTCAATCGAATTACTGCCGCATCAGACGGACCTGGTCCGACCACGGTGTTCGTTCTCACCATCGTGTCGTATTGCTCGTAAACCCAGCGCTTGGACGCAATATTGGGCGAACCGAGTAGTTTTTTGATGTTGTCAGACAACGCCGCATCATCTTTGATTGTTGAAATATCAAAAAACATGGTTTTGTCGAGGTATTCAGGACGCTTGGTTTCCCGGATATAAACAGGCGCTCCCCCACCCAGAACCAAAGAATCAGCCGGCATATCGGCCTTTAGTTCACCTTCTTTGTGATACTGAACTCGTCCGGAGTTGGTAACTTCGCCGATTACAATCGCGTGGAGATCCCACTTCTTGTATACATCAATAATTTCTTGCTCTCTGCCCTTTTCGGCTACGATAAGCATACGCTCCTGACTCTCAGAAAGAAGCAATTCGTACGCAGACATTCCATTCTCTCGGGCAGGGACTTTATCCAGATCGATTACCATGCCAGACTCACCCTTGGCGCTCATTTCGGAAGTAGAGCACGCGATGCCGGCAGCGCCCATATCCTGCATGCCAACAACTGCCCCGGTTTGAAGCGCCTCAAGAGACGCCTCCAATAAGAGTTTTTCCATAAATGGGTCACCAACTTGAACACTCGGGCGCTTGGCTTCGCTGGCCTCTGAAATTTCTTCGCTGGCAAAGGTTGCGCCGTGGATTCCATCCCGACCGGTGCTGGATCCAACAATTAGTACGGGATTTCCTTCGCCGATAGCAATAGCAGATGCCGTTTCGCCGACTTTAACGATACCAACGCTCATGGCGTTAACCAGCGGATTTCCATCGTAGCTTTCGTCGAAACAGACTTCTCCGGCGACCATTGGCACACCAAAAGCATTTCCGTAATCTGCTATTCCGCGAACCACTCCGTCGAGAAGAAATCGAACCCTTGGGTTTTCCAGTGAGCCAAAACGAAGGGAGTTCAGCGATGCAATTGGTCTTGCACCCATGGTGAAAATGTCGCGGTGTATTCCACCGACGCCGGTTGCTGCGCCCTGATAAGGCTCAACGGCAGATGGGTGATTATGACTTTCGATCTTGAATGCGCAAGCGAGTCCGTCGCCAATGTCGACCAGGCCGGCATTTTCTTCTCCGGCATCGACCAAAAGTTGGGGACCAGATCGTGGCAGTGTTTTCAGAACTGCGATGGAGTTTTTGTACGAGCAGTGCTCGCTCCACATTACTGAATAAACACCGAGTTCGGTATAGGTTGGAATCCGGCCTAAATAGTCACAAATTTTTGTGTATTCTTCGTCGGTAAGTCCATGTTCACGGGCAAGGTCGAGGGTTACTTGCGGTTCCTTTTGTGCTGAATCGTTCATGAAAAGAGGGATTCGAAAAACGTGCTGGGTTTCAGTTCCGACGAGAAGTTACGAACTTCCGAAGTTGGATACTGACAAATATTTAGCCGTTTTTTCGTATCACTACGATTTAACTCTCGCTATTTCGGTCAACCGCACGCACCAGCAAGTCAAAATCATCAAATGTGATTGTGGCCTTTTTAGTTTGAGATGTCTCTTGCGAGTTTGTGAACCAAGCGGTTTTCCATCCGAATGCACTTCCGCCTTCGATGTCAGATATAAAACTGTCGCCTACGTACAGAATTTCTTCGGGCTGAACTTCGGCCATTCGGGTGGCATATTCAAAAATCCCGGGCATCGGTTTCATGAAACCCACATTTTCCGAAATGATGTAATTTTCGGTAAGGTCGAAGAGTCCGAATTTTTCTGCTTTTTTCTGCTGAACTTCGGCAAATCCATTGGTTAGAAATCCGACGGAGTACTGCTTCGATAAGACAGCCATCGCTTCTTTCGCGCCCGGAATCCACTCCCAGTGATCTTCATAGTACTGCATGTAGGTCTGGCGCATTTTCGTGGTATTGCTCGTTTCGATGCCAAGGTCGCGCAGAGTCCACGCGAAACGGGAATGCTCGAGAAATTCGCGGTCAATTCGACCAGCGCCGTAATCTTTCCATAACTTCTTGTTATTGCTATGGTACACATCCCAAAGTTCCTGAAGCGGTATGGGCTGAAGAAATTCAAGATTGTCGTGGGTGTCCTGGAGTCCGGCACGTTCTGCCGATTTGTGATCTAAAATGGTATCGTCAATGTCGAAATAAATGTATCGGATGTCTTTTTTCAAAATAGCCTGTTCTTGAAACGAGTTGATGTGATTTAGTTGCAGGATTTGAGGCTACGGAAATCCCCGCGTTAATTCAACCATCAGAATAATACAATGCTATTATTTCGTACAGGCTACAGATTTCCGTAATTTAGTGCTGAATTTTATTACATGTCTCACGTATTAACACAACTCGTTTAATTATGACTATAAAACATTGGATCGGTATAGGAATTGCAGTAATTCTTGTTATTTGGGGCATTTCTGTGCAACGCGGACTCGTTGAAAAAGAAGAGCGGGTTCAGGAAGCCTGGGGCTTTGTGCAGTCTCAATATGAGCGGCGTGCCGATCTCATTCCGAATTTGGTTTCAACAGTGCGTGGTGCGGCCGATTTTGAGCGAGAAACTCTTGAAGCTGTGATTTCAGCGCGGTCGCAGGCCACATCGATACAGCTTGGCGCTGATGCGCTGAACGATCCGCAGGCGATGCAGAATTTTCAAGCTGCACAAGGTCAACTGAGCGGAGCATTATCACGTTTGTTGGTAACTGTTGAGCGATACCCCGAGATTCAGGCGAATCAGAATTTCCGGGATTTGCAAGTCCAGCTCGAAGGCACTGAAAACAGAATTTCAACCGAGAGGAATCGCTTTAACTCAGCGGTACGCGAGTATAACACAGCCATTCGACTGTTCCCTGGCAATATTTTGGCCGGAATGATGGGATTTCAGTCGGTAAGCTATTTTGAGGCAACTGCTGGAGCAGAACGAGCACCGACAGTCGAGTTTTAACTTATAGCGTTTGGAATCACGTTAATCTAACGTAAATATATACTATCATAAATCACGTCCAGTCATGGAAATTGAAGCTTTTTTAAGCCCGGAACAAGAGAATCAACTGGCCGAGGCCATAGCCGAAGCCGAGCGCAACACCAGCGGAGAAATCAAGATTCACCTTGATAAAAAATGCTCGGGTGATGCCTTGGAACGGGCAAAAAAGCTGTTCGTAAAGATGAAAATGAACGAAACGAAGTTCCGAAATGGCGTGATTATTTACGTTGCTGTCGACGATCATAAATTGGCCATATTTGGCGATGAGGGAATCCACAGCAGTGTTGGCGAGTCGTTTTGGAAGCAGGAAATCGACCTGTTGGTTAATTATTTCAAGAAAGGTGAATACCTGCAGGGACTCTCGCTCGTAACCGCCCAAATTGGCGAGAAACTCAGCGAAAATTTTCCGTTCGACCAAAAAGGCGACACGAACGAACTCGACAATGAAATCACATACTCCCAGGGAAGTTAATGATGAATAAATTTTCGCTACTACTTACAGGATTTTTGCTTTTCTGCCTTTCGATGGCAAATGCGCAGATTTTCCCCGACCGACCGGGTGGTCATGTCAACGACTTCGGTGGATTCTTAAATCAAAACGAAACTCGGGTACTCGAGCAAAAACTCAGAGCCTACCGCGACTCCACATCAAACGTGATTGTAATAGCCACGATAGACAATCTCGGTGGCGAAACCATCGATTACGTAGCAGAACGCATGTTTAACACCTGGCGCATGTGGGAAGGCGAACGTCAGAATGGCATCCTCATACTGGCTAGCCGAGCTGAGCGGGAACTCCGAATTGAAGTTGGGTATGGGCTCGAAGGCGCTGTTCCGGATATTTTGGCCGGAAGGGTGCTTCGGGAAGTGCTAACGCCCGGATTTCAGTCCGGAAACTTCTACGCTGCTTTCGATCGCTCCTCCGAAATACTAATGCAACTCGCAGCCGGGGAATTCGACGCACTTCCTCAGCAACAGTCCGAAGAAGTTAATCCATTTGCAATTTTAGTGCTTTTATTCATCGTTTTGGCTCTGTTTTACCTGATAAACAAAGGAGGCGGATTCAGCGGCGGAGGCGGTCACAGAATTGGAAGTGGTGGTGTAATTGTGATGGGGGGCTATGGCCGACGCAGCGGATATGGAGGCGGTTTCGGTGGAGGTCGTGGCGGATTTGGCGGCGGCGGTGGTGGCGTCGGAGGATTCGGTGGTGGAGGCGGTTTCGGCTCTGGTGGCGGTGGCGCATCCGGCGGATGGTAAAAAAGACATGCGGAATTATTTAGTATCAAATTTACTTTATAGTTAAGCAACAAAAAGTAGAATTATTCACTCCCCATGCACCTCGCGCACTACATCTCTAGCCTAACGTATTGCGCCTTACGCCAAAAAACACTCCATGAAATCATATTGGTTACCTGTACTACTGCTATTCCTGCTTCCAATTACTGTTTCTGCCCAATCCCAGGACACACTAAGGGCTGAACTCGAAGAAATTCGCATCGAGGTAAATCGAGGTTCCTCCACCCTGCAGCAAAGTCCGTTTGCGACCTCGCTATGGCAACGAACCGAGGCCGCGCGACTTAACACACCGGGTACATCTCTGGAAGCCTCTCTCCAATCGGTTCCCGGGCTCTACATCAACAACCGCGACAATTACTCCCTCGGAGAGCGTTTAAGCATCCGGGGCATGGGTTGGCGAGCGTCATTTGGCGTTCGGGGAGTTCAGGTATTACTCGATGGAATTCCGCTAACTTCCCCCGACGGACAAACCATTCTTGAAATCGTAGATCCCAATCTCATTCGCTCGGCAGAGGTTATTCGCGGTCCAAATGCCTTATTTTGGGGCAACGGAAGCGGCGGAACGCTATATTTGCGAACTGGAGAACCTGCAGATCAACCCGGGGTTGCTGTTCGCTCATTCGTGGGGAGTTTCGGCACGCATCAAACTGATATCATCGCTAACACCAGTCTAAACGACACTAAGATTCAG
>JAIUMT010000208.1 GCA_022565415.1 Balneolales bacterium
GAGCTGGAATTTTCGAATGTGTTGAAGTAGGCGAGGCTGGAGGCCTGAGCGGCCATGTGATCTACAAGTTCTTGGTTGCCATGACCTATATTGACGCACCAAAGTCCGGCCATGCCATCGAGGTATTGATTTCCGTCGATATCCTCTATATGATGTCCCTTAGCTTTTGTAAATATTGTAGACCCTTCCTTGTGGAAGTGCTGGAAATTGGTGTACGGGTGAACGACGTGGTCCCGATCTTTTTCCCAAATCGATCTGTTGTCGATTGTCTTCATGCTACATCTTTTAAATAATTTTCACATTTATACTGGTCGGATTATAAATTTTTTATTTTTATGATGCAACTTTTAAAATAATTTCTAATTTAAGCCATGCACAATCAAATCGAGTTGGACAATATTGATATCTATCTGCTGAGAAGTCTTAGTCAGGACGGACGTAAGTCGTTCACTGAGTTGGCGCATGAATTGGACGTTTCGGTTGGAATGGCCCGAAATCGATATAATCGTCTGATAGAAAGCGGTGTGTTGCACATAATCGGCTGGACAGATCCGGTAAAAAACGGAATGAACGCCTATGCCCGCATCGTGATGAGTATTCGTCCGACCAGCAAAATTAAAGAAGTAGCCACGAAACTCACCGAAATTGAGGAAGTTAGTTTTGTCGCCCTCACCACTGGAACATACGATCTCGAAATTAACGTGACATGCCGAAGCAATGCTGAATTACTCGAATTGATGCATCAGCGCATACATACAATTGAGGGCGTGTTTGAAACCAGCACAACAATGTATTTGCAAATTATGAAGTGGGCTGCGCATAACGTAAGCGCAAAGTTAGGTGATATAGATAAGTCGAAAGGAGGGAGGCGTCCGAATGGAACGCTCTCAAAAACAGAAATTTAATACGGGTTTTATGGAATTAATGGTTAACAGAGAGCGATTGATGGGTCGCATGATGGAGATGGCCCAGCTGGGTGCATTGCCAAATGGTGGAGTTAAGCGGCTGGCGGCATCCGACGAAGACAAACTAGGTCGGGATTTATTTGTGAAATGGTGTGCCGAACTCGGATTTTCGGTGCATATAGATGAAATGGGATCAATTTTTGCCCGAAAGGAAGGAACCCGGCCAGATCTGCCAGCAGTTATGGCTGGGTCCCATCTTGATTCTCAGCCATCGGGTGGGAAATACGATGGGGTGCTTGGCGTACTGGCTGCTTTGGAAGTTGTGCAAGTCATTAAAGAGAATAATATCGAACACGAGCGCACTATATATATAGTGTCGTGGACGAACGAAGAAGGAGCTCGATTTGCTCCGGCTATGGTGGCTTCTGGTGTTTTCGGAGGTGCTTTTACGCTTGAATATGGGTTGTCGCGGACAGATGCCGCTGGATTGAAGCTCGGCGAGGAGTTGAAACGAATCGGTTATAAGGGCACACTTCCGGCAGACTACGGTCGTAGAATGAAATATCTCAAAGCGAAGCAGTCTGAAAATGGCGGATTTAGTTCGTACAAAGCATATGTGGAGTTGCACATCGAACAGGGACCGATTTTAGAATCTGCCAGGGAAACAGTTGGTGTGGTGACAGGGGTTCAGGGAATTCGATGGTACGATATTGAGATAGTTGGTTCCGAAACCCATGCCGGACCGTCTCCGATGAATATGAGGAACGATCCGGTGCGCAAACTTGGCGATTTGATTCCCGAAATTTACGCTTTGGCAAAAGCGGCTGGAGCAGATGCTCGCGCTACAATCGGCGAATTGCATGCTTTTCCAGGATCCAGAAACACGGTTCCGGGCAACGTTCGCTTTACGGTCGACCTCCGCCATCCGGATGACAAGTCGTTGGAAAGTATGCACAATATGTTAACCCGCCTTTGCGAGCGAATTGGCGCAGATTGTAACGAAATTTGGTACTCGCCGCCTGTTCGATTTGATTTCGGATGTGTCGAGGCCCTGGCGAAATCGTGTAAAAAACGCGGATTTCCGAGCCGGAAAATGGTGAGTGGGGCCGGGCATGATGCAGTTTATGTGAGTAAAGTCATTCCAACAGCCATGATTTTTATTCCTTGCAGGGATGGGATTAGTCATAACGAGGCCGAGCACGCCGAACCAGACGATATTGTAAATGGAGCAACTGTGTTACTCGATGCAGTTTGCGATTTAGCAAACGCGGAAATATAAATCGATATGAGAAAGATTAGTAAAGAAGCCCGTGAGTTTTGTGAAGCAGATAAGCAGCTGTTTATTGGTAACAAGTGGGTGAATGCTGCAGATGGAGCTGACTTCGAAACGGTAAATCCTGCTAACGGAACGGTTTTGTGCCGGATTCAGTCAGCTGGAGAATCAGATGTAAATACAGCGGTGGATGTTGCCCGAAAAGCATTTCAGGGAAAAATGTACAGAATGTCGCCTGCGAAACGTGCCGGACTTCTTCATAAACTTGCCGAATTGTTGCTTCGTGACTTGCCGGTCATATCCGAAATCGAATGTCTGGATAATGGAAAGCCAATCGATCGTGCAATTGGTGATGTTCGGGCTGCTGTCGCCCATTTGCGATATTATGCCGGATGGGCAGACAAGATAGAAGGCGCTCATATACCGGTCAGTGACCCGGATACCATGGTTTACACCCGCCGCGAAGCTCTCGGAGTGGTTGGTATTATCGTGCCTTGGAACTTCCCGCTTGTGATGGCAATCTGGAAGTTGGCTCCGGCTTTGGCTTGTGGAAATTGCTGCATTCTGAAACCTGCTCAGCAAACATCGTTAACGGCGCTTTATCTGGCGAATTTGGCGAAAGAGGCCGGATTTCCACCCGGGATGTTGCAAGTGCTTACAGGCGCGGGCGAGACGGGATCGATTATCGCGCATCATCCGGACATCGATAAAGTCGGATTTACCGGCTCCACGGCTGTTGGAAAAAAAATACTAGCCGCCTCAGCCGCTTCTAATCTGAAAAAAGTATCTCTTGAGTTGGGAGGGAAGTCACCGAATATCATTTTCGATGATGCAGATTTCGCAAGTGTTCGGGAATCGCTGGTTTGGGCGAGTTTCTACAACAGCGGACAAGAATGCACACTGGGATCGCGTATCTACGTGCAAGAAGGCGTGTATGACCAAGTAGTCACTCAGCTTGCTGAAGATGCCCGGAAATTGACAATTGGTCCTGGATTGGGAAATCCAGATTTGGGTCCACTTATAAGTACAGATCAATTAGATCGTGTTATGGGCTATATCGAATCTGGGCGCTCAGAAGCCGAGTTAATCTCAGGCGGAAATCGTTTAAAAGGCGAGTTTTCGGATGGATACTTCGTAGAGCCTACTATTTTTGCCGCGGAAAATCAGTCCATCCGCATCGTTCGTGAGGAGATCTTCGGACCGGTTGTGACCATCTCGTCATTTTCTGACGAAGACGAGCTAATCGACATGGCTAACGACACCCGATACGGACTCGCATCCGCCATCTGGACTCAAAACATCTCGCGCGGACACCGAATTGCCCAACGGCTTCAAGCCGGAGTCGTTTGGATAAACGGATACGATTTGTTTCATCCTGCCGTGCCATTCGGAGGCTACAAAGAAAGCGGAATCGGTCGGGAAATGGGTAAAAGCGCACTAGATTTGTACACCCAAGAAAAAGCAGTTTGGGTCAAGCTGTAGTTACATGAATTAAAATCAATTTTTATGTCAGAGTTTTTATCGCCCGTGTGGACACATTTGTCAACTGCTGAAATCACACGAGGTGAGGGTATCTATGTGTACGACGCAAATGATGTTCAGTATATGGATTTCACGTCGGGAATTGGTGTAGTGAACACGGGACATTGTCATCCCCGAATCGTGAAAGCGGTTCAGGAGCAGGCCAAGAACTTGATTTTCGGTCAGATGAATTGCGTTATACCTCAAGCAACGGTAAAACTGTCGCAAAAGCTCAACGAAATCACGCCTCCGCATATAGATCGATTCTTCTTCGCGAATAGCGGGGCGGAGGCCACCGAAGCGTGTGTGAAATTGTGCAAAGCGGCTACGGGACGGTCGAATGTGATTGTGTTTCAGGGCAGTTTTCACGGACGAACCCATCTCACCATGGCCATGACGACATCCAAAACGGTCTATAGGCATAAATATCAGCCCTTGCCGGCGGGAATTTTCGTAGCACCGTTTCCGTACAGTTATCAATATGGTTGGGATGAAGAAACAGCGGTCGAATTCTGCAAAAAACAGCTCGACATTTTGCTTCGGGGTCAGACCGCGCCCGACGAAACCGCAGCCATTATCATAGAACCGGTATTGGGTGAAGGCGGATACGTACCGGCACCGAAGGCGTTTTTGCAGCACTTGCGCGAAGTTTGCGACGAGCACGGGATTCTTTTGGTGATGGATGAGGTTCAAAGCGGGTTTGGTCGGACGGGATCGTATTTTTGCTTCGCACAGAGCGAGGTTAACCCGGATGTGATTGTTATGGCGAAGGGCTTGGGGAGTGGATTGCCGATATCGGCCGTGGCGTCGACCCGGGAGCTGATGGAAAAATGGCCTCCGGGCACTCATGGGGGGACGTACGGAGGAGGAAGTGCGGTGGCATCGGCCGCGGCGTGTGAAACGATTGATGTTCTTCGGGACGAAAAACTGATTGAAAATGCGCAAAAGAGAGGGAAACAGCTAAGAGATGGGCTTCGGGCTTTGCAGCATAAGTATCTACATATTGGCGATGTGCGCGGACGCGGATTAATGGTCGCCACAGAGTTCACTGACCCGAAAACAGGCGATCCAGATGCCGAAACGACGAAAAAAGTGTCACGTAAGTGTTCCGATAATAACTTATTGATGCTAACTTGCGGCACGTACGGAAACGTAATTCGATGGATTCCGCCGTTAGTTGTAACAGAGCAACAAATCGATGAAGCACTTAATATTTTTGAAAGTGCGTTAGCTTCTGTATAATCAGTTTCAATGTACACAGCCGAAAATCAATATTATCTCAACAAGCTCAACCGGGTGATGAACATCGGGGCTTCCGCTAACTATGAAGTCGCGTATGGAATACCCGGACTGTGGGGTCGCGCAATGGGACTGATGCTGCTAATTAATGCGGTATTCACCCCCTACGTATTATACCTGTTATTCCGTTTGAAAAAGTGGAATTGGCTCATCTATTTCTGCATTTTGATGATTATTGCAGTATTTGTGAACTCGGCTATAGTTGCTTTTTTTAGCTTGCCAGGAATCTTGTCATTCTCGTTTATATTCCTGCCCTTGGTGCTGTACATGTACTTATTACGACCGAAGGTAAGCGAGTGGGAAGATCTTGCAGAGTATGATGCGAAAATCCGAAGAGAACGAATGGCGCGAAGGGCGTAGAGTTCTTTTGCTTTTGGAATGAAACGCCGGTTTGTCTCGTTAATAGTATATATAGAAGTAAGATTTTATCCCATTTCAGACAACCTCTTTTTAATCGGATCAGAGGAGTCTTGTTTGCAACACTACGGACTTGTTTGGGATAAAAATTAAATATTTGCGTAAATAGTCAGCTTAGCTAAAAGCACGTTTCGCGATCATTATTATCAAAACTACTCATTTAACTAATCATATAACCATGAGCACATTTCTAGTTTATTTCATCATTATTTCTGCTGTAACCATGCTTCTAATCGGATTTTGGGCAAGTACCCGACAATTCAAGAAGATGGATGAGCACCCTGAAGAGTATCGCAATCGATGGTCGGTTATGGAAGACAACGATAAAACCGACAAGAAAAGCTGATTCAATTCATCCAGTTAACGTTGTTATCTGATTGAGACTTTTATACAGCTTGGTCAGTTGTGCCAGATTCCCCATAATCTTGGCAAAATAGCAAATCCTGTAAATTGCGAGGTTCACCCAAAAAAAATGTCCTCCGAAACGCATTCTTAAAAACGCGTCCCGAAGGACATCAAAATATCAATGGCAGGAAAGAGGTCTCTGTGTTAGGACTCTAATCGCTCTAACGCAGCAATTCGCTCATCAA
>JAIUMT010000209.1 GCA_022565415.1 Balneolales bacterium
GCATGCTGAATCGCCGGCGATAGGTTTTGCTTACAGGATGTTTATCTCCAAGTAACATAAAGATAGCTATACATGCCTTTCGGGCACCGTCTTCATACAATTCACGGTCTTTTGCAAGTACCTCCAGAAAACCGGATACCGCGGCATCATAATCATGCAAAAACAAGGCTTTGGCAGCACTTGCATACTGCTGCAACGATTCAGTTCCGTTGGAGTCATTTTCTGAAACCTGTTTCAAGTGCTCAATTGTCGCTATGGTTTGAAAATGAAGTTCCCATTTGCCATTTGCCTCCTGACCTTCCAATAGATTGCGTGATTTCGTCGTATCGTCTGGCAACCAGCTCATGGCTAATGATGCTTTTAGCTCAAGATTCTGCGGATCCTTAATAAGCATAAGTTCTAGAATTCGATGAACCTCTGTTCGGTTTCCCTCAACATAGGCACCTTGCAATACCGACTCAAAGTCGGTATCGTCTTCATCGACAGTGCCGTCTGGCAAATTCTCTTTCAGCCATTCTTTGATTTGAGCCTCTGGTAGTGCGCCTGTAAATTCAGCCACCAACGCTCCCTGGTAAACCATCTTTACAGCCGGAATACTCCTAATTCCAAACTGAGCAGCTAACTGTTTATGTTGCTCGGTATTGATTTTTACCAGCTTCCATTTGCCTTTCGCTTCTCCGGCTAACTTTTCGATAATCGGACCCAAAGTTCGGCACGGACCACACCAAGGGGCCCAGAAATCAAGAACTACTGGCGTTATTTTGCTCTGTTCAACAACCTCAGTTTTGAAGTCATTAAGTTCGAAACTCATAGTTATGATGCTTTTTGATGTACGCTTTTATAAATACCACTGCGGTTCACATGACCCACATATTTACCTATAATACGCACTTCTTCAAAAATACCGGGCTCAATTTTGATGTCTTGATATTCTTCGTTGGCTGGCTCCAAACGCAATCCGTTCGGACCGTAATAGATTCGTTTTAAACTGGTCTGACCATCATACATCACTGCACCGATGTCACCATCTTTGATGTCATCATCGACCAACAATACAAAGTCACCATCATTTATATTCGCATCTCGCATGCTTTGTCCGGCAACTCGCAATGCAAATAACTTGTGCAAGTTCGGGAACAAATGTTTAAGCGTGATGTCGCCCAGGTTCGATTCCACTGCTTCCTGAAGGAATCCCGCAGAGATAATTCCCCTCACAGGAATTCCTCCGTAAGTAGGTTCTTCCGTTTGCATAACGGCAGATTTCTTTTTCTTGCGATTGAAACGGGCGTCTAACTCGTACTCGTTTTCATCTGTCTTTACCAGATACCCTTTTTTAAGCAGTGATTGAAGATTTTGTGTCACGCTGTTTGGCGACCTATACCCAAATTCATCAGCTATCTGACGATAAGTCGGCCAAATCTCGTTCTCAAACTTGAAATCCACGATGTAATCAAGAAATTTCTTCTGTTTGCCTGTAAGTTGTACATTATCCATAGTTCTCGGATGTGTGATATTATATATTGCATATATACTGTATGATATATGTGCAAAAACGCAAAAAGTATTGTAAAGGTCAAGTATGAGGCAAAAAAAAGTTGAATTATTTATTCTGATGCTCGTGTTGATGGGGCTTCCTAACGGTATCCTGAATGCTCAGTCTGATGACTATCGCAACCAAATTTCGTTGCTCGAGGATGTTTGGATTGCTACAAGCGAACGAAATGAGTTGGCACTTTTAGACTTCGCAGTCAGTTCTAACCCGGATATTTCGAATGCTGCCTGGCGGGCCCTGGCCAATATGGATGTCGCGCTCGGCTCCGCTCTTTTCGATGCCTTGCAACAATCCGACTCGCCAATCAGATGGAACGCGTTGACGATACGATCCTTGCAAACGGAGCAACTTCGTCAGCTTGAAAATTGGTTATCCGACGCTTCCTCCGACGACCAAACCCAAATTGGCATCTTGAATGTGCTTGGTCAAAATGGCGATCCCGTTTCAAATGATATACTTATTCGTTTTATGATGGAGTATAAATCGCACATTGAATCCGATTTCACATCTTCTACGTCAATAAATACTCAGAATAATCAGGTTTTGAAATCCCTCGCATTGGCTGTGAGTCGCTCTCTCGCCCGAAACGGTGGTAGTGCCGAACTCGATCCGGTGATCGTTAACCTTGCACAATATGCTCCAACGGCGCCTATTCAGGCATCGTGGCTGTATGGTTGGTACAGAAATGCCGAAGCGCGGCTTAATAACGAAGCTCTTAACATGCTCGGAGACTGGGCCACAAATGAATGGGTCGAGTTGTTCGGACTCACCCGCCAGTACCTCATCGCGATTCTATCCAGACATAATCACACCGACCTTTACACCCATCTTACAGATGAATATGTTTTAACCACTCATCCACTTGAGGGTGTCGAAACCGGGTTAGCCATTAACTTAATGCCGTTTGATTCTCATCACGAACGGATAATCATGTCGCTTTTAAAGCATGAGAATCCGCAGGTTCGAATTGCGGCAATTCAGGCATCCATCACGCATGCAGAACAATTAACGGAGGTATTTCGTCATAAAATCGAGACTGAAATCACTACGACTCCTACTCTGAATGCCGCTGAGTGGTTGTGGAATGTTCAGCTTTTGGGGCGATTTGATCAAGATAAGGCCACAGAGCTTTTAGCTGAAATCGCGAATAATAACGAGTCATTTATTTACTCAAACTCGCATCTGATCGAAGCATATCTTAGTTCAGTGCGCAGAATCGCTCCCCGTGAGATCACCCTCCAGGTGATGAAAACCATTTCGGAACGCGATGCCTCGGAGCCGACCTATCGGGCTATTTTGCAGTTTATGAATCAAAATGCGACATACTTCGGACGTGACGGACTCGATTCAGAATTCCTCGGACTGGTCGAAACGATCGGTTCTGTGCCGTCCCGACGTTTAGATGTCACTTTTGTAACCTTCAACAGTTCGTATCCCGTTGCGAAAGAGCACCTAAGCAACGCTCTGAATCAGCGTATCGAACAAGCGCGCGAGTCATGGAGTGAACGATCTGAGACCTTGCTGGTGCCCGATTTCGACCTCTTGGCTAGTTTGGGACCCGCTCCGAAGTGGATTATCGAAACCGCTGTGGGTAGTTTGGAGCTGCGACTCGATCCGCTTCGAAGTCCGGCCACGGTCACCGCACTTGCATTAATTACAAAAGAAGATCTGCACATCGGATCGCCATTTCACCGAATTGTGCCCAATTTTGTGGCTCAGGCCGGCGAGCTTTGGCAAGGCGATAACAACGGATCGCCGTATTTCCGGGTGCCAACCGAAGCTTCCGAAAAATCATTTGTGAGGGGGGCACTTGGGGTGGCCAGCGCCGGAAGTGACACCGAAGGATCTCAGTTCTTTATCATGTTGATGTGGGCTCCGCACCTGGACGGTCGCTACACTAATTTCGGATACCTCACCGAAGGATTTGACGTTTTGGACGTGCTTTTGCAAGGTGAACCGATTTTGAACTCGACGATCATCAGTAGTTATGAATAGAACGATCGTCTGATGAAATAGATGAAAGCCGCTTTTAATGGCATCATCCGGGGAATCATCAGAATCGGACTAATTGCAATTACGGTCTAAACGACCAATGGCTTCAAGGAAGCTCTATGATATTTATCTTACTTGATGAAAATCAAAATACTTCATTGCAGGATTCTATTTAGTATCGTTTAAGCTGATTTACCGAGAAATCATGATCATAAAAAAAGCCCCGACAGGTTACCATCGGGGCTCGAAACTTAGAACTGGTTCAACTATTACAAGTCGTTTCCGCGTGGGGTAAACGACTGAATTCCAGTAATATCACGTCCTAGAATGAGTCCGTGAATGTCGTACGTGCCTTCGTAGGTGTTAACCGACTCGAGATTGATAACGTGGTGAATCACGCGGTACTCGCCCGTAATTCCGTTTCCGCCAAGCATGTCGCGCGCAATACGTGCTATTTCCAGAGATTTACCGGAATTATGACGCTTCGCCAATGAGATCATACTCGGATGAATTTGTCCGTTGTCTTTGAGCTGACCCAATCGGTGAACCAGAAGCTGCATCGACGTGATGTCGGTGAGCATATTGGCCAATTTGGTCTGAACTAACTGATTTGCTGCCAAAGGATACCCAAATTGCTTTCGCTCCATGGTGTACTGTCGGGCGCGGTGATAACAATTCTCAGCGGCACCCACTGTTCCCCAAGCGATTCCGTACCGAGCGCTGTTCAAGCAACTGAAAGGTCCTTTTAGTCCGCGAACATCCGGAAAAGCATTCTCATCCGGCACAAACACGTCTTCTAAAATGATTTCGCCTGTGTGCGAGGCCCGAAGCGACATTTTGTTGTGCGTTACGGGGGCAGAGTATCCTTTGAAATCCTTCTCGACGATAAATCCACGAATGGCCGCTTTGTCGTCTTTATGCTCCTTGGCTTTGGCCCAAACGATGGCAATATCAGCCACGGGAGAGTTGGTAATCCACATTTTGGCGCCGTTCAAAATCCATCCGCCATCTACTTTCACCGCATTTGTAGTCATGGATCCGGGATCGCTACCGTGATCGGGCTCGGTTAGACCAAAACATCCGATAATCTCGGCTGATGCGAGCTTTGGTAGAAATCGTTCTTTCTGCTCTTTGGTGCCGAATTCGTTGATAGGATGCATCACCAGCGATGATTGCACCGACATAAACGACCGGTAGGCCGAATCAACGCGTTCGATTTCCCTCGTGATTAATCCGTAGGCCGTGTAGGATGCACCCACTCCGCCGTATTCGGGATCTATAGTTACTCCGAGTAGTCCGAGTTCGGCCATTTCCTGAGGGATTTCCTTGTGAAAAATCTCGTTCTGATTGCCTTCCATGGCACGCGGCTCCAATTTGGTCTGAGCGTACTCGCGTGCGGTCTCCATAATCATCTTGTCATCTTCATTGAGAAGCGACTCGAAATTAAAGGCGTCGTCGATGTTAAACTTTGCCATAAACTAAATAATAATAAAGTTATCTGATTCTATCGTAGGTTCGTGTGAGCGTTCGCTGAGGCTCAAAATACATGAATTTGGCTATATAAACAGGACTTTAACCAACAACTTTTGTGAGTGATGTCGTTCGGATGACGGTCGTGTTTACGGATAATTATGGACTGCTTCGCAAAACCGTTTTTTGCCCGTTGATTGACGTGTCGCAAAAAAACAAACTTTTAGGTAGTTATGCTGCGGTGCAATTTCGTGTTGATTACGTCCAAATTTGTTATTTAAACAGATGTTTTCCGATAACAAGTCGCTGGATTTCACTGGTACCTTCGCCAATTTCAAGCAATTTTGCATCCCTGAGAAACCGCTCGACATGGTATTCTTTGGTGTAGCCATATCCGCCGTGGATCTGAATGGCATCTAGTGATGCCTGAGTGGCGTGTTCGGAGGCAAATAGTTTGGCCATGGATGCCTCGATTGTGTAGGGCCGACCCTGATCTTTAAGCCAAGCTGCCTTCAAAACCATGTTCCGGGCTGCTTCAAGTTGCACTGCCATATTTACAATTTTGAATCGAATGGACTGAAAATCGCCGATGGCTTTTCCAAACTGTTTTCGTTCTGATGCATACGAAATCGACTCTTCGAGGCTGCCACGCAGGATTCCGCAGGCAATTGCTCCGATACCGATTCTTCCGCCATCCAGAATTTTCATAGTATCGATGAAGCCGTTGCCTTCTTGTCCGAGAAGATTTTCGGCAGGTATCCGGCAGTCTTCGAAGTAAAGTTCGGTAGTGTCGCTTGAGTTCATGCCAAGCTTGTGGAGTTTGGGTCCGTGGGAGAACCCTTTTGTGCCTTTTTCTATGATGAACGCGCTGATACCCTTGGCTCCTTTATCGCGATCGGTTACGGCTAGAATCACGAATGTTCCGCCGACTGAGCCCTGAGTAATGAAAATCTTCGCTCCGTTTAACACCCATTCGTCGC
>JAIUMT010000210.1 GCA_022565415.1 Balneolales bacterium
AGATTAGTCTCCACGACGGGATTCGCCTCAGAATTCACGGCATGTATGTGTCCTTTGGCTATTTCGAGAATCTTTTGTGCTCGTTCTCTTTGCTGTTCAACATCTTTATAGGTATTGATAACTGCTAAAGGGAAAATCGGACTTTTTTCATCCACTTTGAGATTCGCTGCAAATTCGATGAGTTTTGCCGAGGTAGCCGGATTTGCTAATGGCACCAAGATTCTTTGTCTTATTTTTGAGTCTGACTCCATATCAACAGTGGTGTCATCAGCGAGCTTCATACCAAATCTTTCTACAACGAGCGGACCAATAATACAGGTTACAAGTATCATCATAATAGCCCCATTAAGTATCTCCTCTCCAATCAGGCCAACTTCCATACCAATAAATGTTGCAGCAAGTGTTGCAGCGGCTTGAGAGTTTGTAAGACCAAATATGACCCATGCCTGATCATTATTGAAGCCAAGTATTTTTGATGATGCAAAAGCTGCTATCCATTTAGTAACTACTACAATACCCGTCATTACTCCCATAATAAACCAGACATCGTATCCACTTAACAGAACCTCAATATCGACCTGCATACCAACAAAGATCAAAAACAGTGGAATAAAGAACGCATCGCCAAAGAATTCTACTCTATTCTTCAAAGGACCCTTGTTAGATAGCAGAGGGTTTAGAGCGAGTCCGGCCAGAAAAGCACCCACGATGGCTTCGATTCCGATAACTTCTGCTAACCATGAGCACATCAGCATCATACCAATTACATATACATAGGTAAACCTACCCTTCTCTCCCATGTACTGAAAGAATCGGTAACTGATTTTGGGGAAAATGAGAAACATGAATACCAGGTACAATGAAAACAAACCAATGAGTGTAATCCAAAAAATGGCATTGAGTTCACCATCAACTGATCTTGCAACCACTGCCAGTACGAGTAGCGCAACGGTGTCGGTAATTATTGTACCTCCAACAGCTGTTGAGACGGCTTTCTCTTTGTTTAGTCCAAGCCTGGAAATGATGGGATATGCTACTAAAGTGTGCGAAGCAAACATACTTGCTATGAGAATCGATGCCGGAATGGAATAACCAATCCATATAAATATCAGCGTACCCGTTATTTGAGGAATTAAAAATGTAAGTGCTCCAAAAACCAGTGTGTTATTCCGATCCTTTTTGAACTGACTAAGATTAATTTCTAGTCCGGCTAGAAACATTAAGTACAACAGTCCGACCTTTCCCAGTACATCTATTACACCAGCTGCTTCAATAAAACCAATGCCTTTGGGTCCAACGATGGTTCCTGCCAGTAGCAGTCCTACAATCCCGGGCAGCCTCATCTTCTGGAAAATGATAGGCACGATTAGAATTATGAGTAAAAGAATCCCAAAAGTTAAAATGGGTTCGGTCGAGATTGAGATTACAAAGTTGTCCATGTGTTGAATAATTTGCAATCAGAGTAGAGTACAAGTATCTCAGCCACTCGATTTTGAATATCGCAGTTTGCTCGGAGATGCTTAATATGCTCCTCTGAATAATGATTAATAAATCAGAAGCCAAAGAAGCTGATTTTGTAGAAAAGCCTTTGTCTTCCCTCAAAGCCTACGAAGTTAGCTGTCGGGTTCGGGCAGAGAGAATTAGCCCTATCAGATGAAATCTGAATTCACCCCAAATTAAAGTTGGGTCCTCCGCTCAAGCATTTCTGCTTGACTAAGCTCGTTGAATATAGTCTTGATTGGTATAATTTTCAAATACTGCGGGAGAATGCATAGGATTTCGTTCGTATGAATCCCTGAAATAAGAAGGCTAAGCGAATACTAATACTTACATCACGTTTAATCTCGCACCCAAACGCCCCGCGGCGACCCATGCAAACTTTGGTCATTCGGAATAATTTCGACATACCACGATCTTCCTTTTGAGGGTAATATCAATGTAGCTTCCGTGCCCTGACCAACAATTTTCGCCGGCTCAACATGCTTCCCATCCGGACCCGATCGCATCCGAACCGTGTAAAACACCCCATCTCCATCGGGATCGATCGCCCGACTCCACTTAACTTGAACCGAGTCGCCACTCACAACCGTCGCCTCTATCGACGACAACGCAACTGCAGCAGGAGCCATATTCGGCTCGGGAGTTAGTCGCGCCATCGCAATATGTTGCCCACCATCATCATAAAGTGATATATAGTAAATCCCACCTCGTAGCCCGTCGGAATCGAAATCCGATACCGCAAACGTTTTATTATGTACAAAATCATCCAGTTTATCGTACGAAGACAACGAAATTTCCGGCTTTATTGTGCCAGTGAATAAGGTATCGCTCACCTCAGACTCGGCCACAAATGTGTGCAGTTTCCACGTGATTTCGGATGAGGTAAAATGTTCGGAAATTGCGGGATCCATCGAGATAACGATTGAAATTGAGTCACCAGAAATACGAGCTTCCACCCCATTGTTGATCTGATTCATAACCGGCGCCGTTGATATCCATCCCGACGACATCACCGACGGAATTTCCGTGTCGCGACGCACCGTGAATCCAGTCAATCCATGCAAATATCGCGGTAATTCCTTGTTGTCAATGAGTTCGTTCGTGTCGGCATCCCAAGTTGTGAGCGTAACTTCATCAGAAATTTCGAGCATAGACCAGCTTTTTCGGGGATCGGCGCCAAACTGAAGCAACGGCCTCGGTCCGCCACCGAGCGCGCCGGTTTGAAGCAAATCCACTCCGCCTTTGTGACCCGGATAATATGCATGATGGTGTCCGCTCACGTACATGTCTACGTTATACCGTTGCATAACCTCATGAAGCTCATCGGGATTTCGGAGCATTTCTCCGTATCGATTTCGTCCGACCGCGGCGCCATAAAGTGGCAAGTGGCCCAGCATTATCCGGTACAACGCTTGCTGAGCTTCCTCAGACTGAAGCTGTTCTTCGACCCAACTCAAGGTCGATTCGGTGATGTTGGCCGAGCTCGCATCCCAGGTGATGATGAACACGTCGTTGGCCCGATAGCTGAAATAAAAGGGATAATCGCCTTTGTCTACGATGTCGAGAAGCGGATCGTGGGCCGGATTGCCCCAATACTCACGAGCTGCAACACGTTCGCGGGTAAATGGATCGGATGGGGAACCGTCATGATTTCCGATGGTAAATCCGAAGGGAATTCCGGCGTCTTGAAATGGTTTTCCAACCCGATCGTAAAAAACTTCCCACATTTGGGCGAAGCGATCATCCGGCAAACGGCGGTCTTGTCCGGCAATCATTTCGCCGGCAACAATAACGATATCGGGTTGCTCGCGAATAACCCGGGCAACGGTAGAAACCACATGCCAATCGTAATCGAGCGTTCCGTAAGGGCCGTTGAGGTCGCTAATTACCGCAATTCGGGTCTGAGGGGGACTTTCGGTTTGCGCAGTGGCCAACAACGGAACCGAAATACTGGCAAGGAGGAGAGATAGGAACAACTTCATGACACGGAAAATCTGTATATGATAAATGAGAGTGCTTTTGAACAAATTACAGAACATAATTCGTAATTTCCCGCATGATTGAAAATTTCAAAAAACAGACCCGGCACGAGCACCCGGAAATTGCCGAAAAGTTGCTCGATTCGTTGGGAAGTGCGACTCCGGTGAGTGTGCGGGTTAATAAGTGGAAGTTTGACTCCGCCCGGCATGGTTTTCCGGCGCCTGTGAAAGCGAATGTGAACTGGGAATCGGATGGATTTTATCTGGGCGAGCGACCCGTATTTACGCTCGATCCGTTGTTTCATGCCGGGGGATACTATGTGCAGGAGGCCAGTTCGAGGTGGGCCGGGAATGTGATGCGGCAGCTCAAAAACGGACCTGTCAACGTGTTGGATTTGTGCGCTGCTCCCGGGGGGAAGTCAACGCATCTGGCGTCGGTGCTAGAATCGGGCGATTTGTTGGTAACGAATGAGGTGCATCGGTCGCGGGTTCAGGTGTTAACCGAAAATATGATAAAGTGGGGTGCTCCGAATGTGGTCGTTACCAGCAATGAAGCGTCGCATTTTCAATCGATTGGCTCATGGTTCGACATAATTCTGGTAGATGCGCCGTGCTCGGGGGAAGGACTTTTCCGCCGGGATCCGAACGCCATGACCGAATGGTCACCCGAGGCTGTGACTGCATGCTCGGTCCGTCAACAGCAGATTCTTACTGACATCTGGCCGGCATTAAAACCCGGCGGATTCCTCATTTACAGCACATGCACCTTCAATAAATCAGAGAACGATGCTCAGGTACAGCAACTGGTTTCGGGCGAGAAAGCCTCATCGGTGCGAATTCAAACAGATCCCGCGACTGGCATCATCGAAGACGAAATTGAGAATGATGTTTACATGTATCGCTGTTTCCCCGGATTTGTAGAAGGAGAAGGATTCACGTTTTCCGTACTTCGTAAATCAACGGATACGCCGGTGACGTATGGGGAAAGTCGCAATAAAGCGCGCCTCCGAAAAGAGAAAACACATCCCTTTGCCGATGCTCTTAAAGAGAAACAGGATTTCACATTTTTGGCAAATGACAAGCAATTCTTCGCGGTGCCGGGCAAATTTGCGCGAAAAGTGATGGTTTTGGATGATATTCTGCATATTCATCATGCCGGGGTGGAGCTGGGCGACGAGAAAAGACCGGGTCAGTCGCTGGCCATGAGTACGGTTTTACATCGCGGATTTTTCGAAGAAATAGCGTTCACCAAGGATGAGGCTCTTGATTATTTGCGCAGGCAGAGCGTGAGTTGTGATCGTTCGGAACATGGAATTCGCCTGTTAACCCACCAGGGGCTTCCACTGGGATTCGGAAAAGCAGTAAAAGGGCGAATCAATAATCATTATCCGGTCGAATGGCGGATACGGAATTTGTAATCACCACTGGATGCGGCCGAAAACTTCCTCAGTCAAACACTAAATAAATCTGTATTTTGCAACGTTATACTGAATCAGAAAACTCTCACGATTTTTACTAAACTCGACTATACATGAAAAGAATTGGTCTATTTTTATTGACGAACATTGCGGTAATTGCCGTAGCAAGTATTACGCTTTCGATCTTGGGTGTAGGATCGTTTCTCGATGAGACGGGCACCAATCTGAATTTACAGTCTCTGCTTATTTTCTGTTTTGTATTTGGTATGGCTGGGGCCGGGGTATCGCTTCTTTTATCGAAAAAAATCGCCCTTTGGACGACCGGAGTGAAGATTATCGATATGCCGAACAATGCTCAGGAGCGTTGGTTGATGGATACCACCCGCGAATTATCGACAAAAGCCGGAATTGGCATGCCTGATGTCGGAATTTTTCCGATGGAACAGTCGAATGCGTTCGCCACGGGGGCGAATCGGAATAAAGCGTTGATGGCGGTGAGTTCGGGGATGTTGCAACGATTCGATAAGAACGAGCTTCGGGCCGTAATTGGTCACGAAATTGCGCACATCGCCAATGGCGACATGATAACCATGACATTGCTTCAGGGTGTCATTAACACATTTGTGATGTTTTTGGCTCGTGTAGCTGGATTTGTGGTCGACAGAGTAATCCTCAAAAACGAACGCGGACTTGGAATAGGCTACTACGTGACCACTATTGTGATGGAGATTTTGCTGATGATTTTAGCATCTATAATTGTTATGTACTTCTCTCGGGTTCGCGAGTACAAAGCAGATGCGTACGCTGCGCGTCTAACTCGCAAAGAAGACATGATTGGCGCGCTGAAAACACTTAAGCGGGAGATGAATATTCCGGATCAGATGCCGGAAAGTTTGAATGCCTTTGGGATTAACGCGGGCAAGCGAACCGGTATGAAGGCGTTGTTCATGACGCATCCGCCGCTTGATGAGCGAATTGCTGCGTTAGAGCGATTAGAGTCCTAACACAGAGACCTCTTTCCTGCCATTGATATTTTGATGTCCTTCGGGACGCGTTTTTAAGAATGCGTTTCGGAGGACATTTTTTTTGG
>JAIUMT010000211.1 GCA_022565415.1 Balneolales bacterium
CATCCGTCGCTTATGATGTGATGCATACAAACAACCCAACGGTACGCATCCGGCGCGGTTTTTATCAAAACACTTCGGAAAAGGGAAGGATCTGACAAGTCGAATGGCGTATGCAGCGTGGCCTGCGTTACCTCATCTAGCCACGATTCGGGAAGATTTGTAGCATCGACATACTCCGCCATTGGCAACGGATTCGCATGAATGACCTGCTCAGGATGATCATCAACGTTAATAAACGTAGTTCTAAGCACCTCATGACGCATAATCATGTGCATGATTGCATCATTAAACAACTCCGGATTCAAAATTCCTTTCAGATTATAAATCCCCGAAATATGATATGCGTTTTCGGCACCCGGAAGCTTATGCAAAATCCACAACCTTTTTTGAGGCCCCGAGCAGGGATAGCTCGACGCCTCGGTCACTTTGGGATCAGCGTGTCCTCGGACTTATTCTTCGATTTTAAGTGCGTATCGAGCTCCTCGATCGTAAGGTGATCAAAGAAATCACTCAACAAGAGGTTCAATTTCAAGGAATGTTGAACACGCGAGACGATTTGCATGGCTTTCAGACTATGTCCGCCCACGGCAAAGAAATTGTCATCAATAGAAAGATTATCCAGTCCAAGAACGTCCATCCAAACAGCTTTCAGTTCCTGTTGAAGCTCGTTTTCGGGCTCGCGAACGACGCGGCTATGTTGTTGGATATAACTGTGCAGATCTGGCAGAGACTTCGTGTCGACTTTTCCATTAACGGTGAGTGGAATTTCTGGCACAAAAAGCACAAACGACGGAATCATATAAGCAGGCAAAACCTCGCTTAACGGACTCTTTATGTCTTCTTCATCGCTGATGTTGGTGCTAACAACGTAGGCTATCAGGTGTTGCGAGTCGTCGTTGTAAGTAGTTGTAGAAACAAAGGCATCCTTCACACCATTGATTCGCTGAATTTGAGTGCGGATTTCATCCAATTCTATGCGATATCCGCGAATTTTGACTTGATTATCGGTTCTGCCGAGGAACATGAAATTCCCGTCGGGAAGCAGATATGCCAGATCGCCTGACCGATAAACCCGTTCCCCATTCATGGCCAACTCCACGAATTTGGATTGATTCAGGTCGGTTCGATTTAAATAACCATTACTAACGCTGCGGCCACCAATAACCAACTCCCCGGGAACTCCGACTGGTAAAATCTGGAGGTTTTGGTCAACGATGTGCATCGAAGCGTGATCAACGGGCTTGCCGATAGTGATAGGCTGATCTTTTGACGTGATTACATCAACCGAACATCCGACAACCGTTTCTGTCGGACCATATTCGTTGAAAATCTGTATATTCGGATTCAAATTGAGCAATTGCTCCACATGCACCGGCAACAGCGCTTCCCCACCCACAATAACTCGTTTCACTTTGGTTGATTTGAGTCCGGAATGAGGTAGTAACAACGTATGAGCTGGAGTCATTTTCAGAACCTCGGTAGAACCGGATGGGTCAAAAATCGAGGCCACAACCTCGTTTAACGGCATAGATTCATCAAAAATGGTGAGACAATTTCCTGTTATTAAGCTTCCGAAAATGGTCGTGACCGTGAGGTCGAACGCCAGAGATGTAAACAGCGGAATACTCGAGCCAGAAATACCCTGGAAGTAGTTTTTTCGAGCCCAATCCAAATACCAAGCCAGCTGACGATGCGTAATTATGCATCCTTTCGGGTTTCCGGTAGATCCGGAAGTGTAAATGATGTAGGCCGGCGAATCTGCTACTGCGCTTGGCAGTTTGGCATCAGCATCATCAGAATCGGTATTTAACTCACTTGGAGTGGCGCACGGAACGGCATTTTGGAACCGGGAGTCTGAGGTGATTAGCAGAGCGAGTGCGGCATCCTCTATCATATAGCTGATTCTGGATTCCGGATATTCCACATCGATGGGCACATAGCACGCTCCAGCGCGCAAAATTCCGAGAATACTCACGATGGCATCAATACTTCGGGGCAACAACACGCCAACATGAGAGCCGGGCTGGATTCCGCGCGCAATCAGCTGTCTGGCAACATTTTCGCTAGCCGACTGCAACTGTTTGAAGTTCAACCATTTCATGCCCTGCATCAGCGCCATCTGATTTGATGCGTTCGCAAATACATCTGCTAGCAAATCCGGCAATAATGGGACATCAGTTTGAGCAGACTTCACACCCGACAATTTTGCGACTATACTCTGATGTGATTCATTAAGCCAGCTACCTTGTTGCTCGGGTTTTCCGGCGTTATTCAGGAAGTGTGAGAAAAAGTCAGGCATCTGGGCCGACAGCTCTTCGATCCACGATGAACTAACGTTGTGAACATCAGACATCAACTGTACGACTACGTCATTTCCGCGATCTAAAATGCTGATTTCAAGTCCTTGGGCACCTCTTCCAGACACAATATGCATGGTTTCGAAGTGAGAACTTGGTGTGGAGTCGGTGCTCAAGTGCACTTCAATATTGGAAGTTGCCGCGGCGGTTTTGTCCGTCGCCACACGATCGGAATTGTAGTACAAGCTATGTTCTCGAATGGATTGCAACTGCTGCAAGGAGTGCTTGAGGGCCAAGTCGGATGAAGCCTTTTGATAGGTCCATGGAATGGATTGGGACAAATTTCCAACCACGTTGCGGAGTTCGTCAAATCCACGAACAGGATCGATGATGGAGACATGCAATTGATCGGATGCGGTGTATCGAGATATGAAATCGGATACAATTACCGCAGTTATCGCTGCAAGATCGGTATCGTGGTTCGAAGCTTGTTTGCGAATTTGAGCGGTTATTTCGGCATCAAGAGCCAAAACAGCGAGTTTGCGAGTTTGAGCAGACGTATCGGCATCAGATGTTATGACATCGAGTTCACGACTTTGCTCGTTAGAATCGGAATCATTGGTCAAACCGGAGAGTTTGCGAGTTTCGCCACTTCCCGAACCCACAAACGTCAACGAGGGATTTACATGAAAGTCAGCCTCATAATTCTTCCAAAATTCCGAAATCTCATCCTCGGCTTCGTTGATTAAATCATGTTGCCATACAGCAATTTGCGGATACTGCAGAATCTCTTCGTCTAATGGCTTTCCACTAAGCAAATCATCCAATGAGTCGGCAAGTGTCGCCAAACTTCCTGCATCCAATATCATAGAAGAAGCGGTAATCAACAGAAAACGCGATTCTTCTGATGTGATGAGTATCGAACGAAATAGGACCTCAGATTCATGGTTGAATCCTTTATTAAGTTCGTCGTGAACAACATCTTCCACATTCTAGCTCTGACCCAGTTTGAGTTCCCGAACCACATTTGCACGCGTTTCAGTTACAACCTGAAGTGGCAATTTGCGCTCTTTGCTGGATGGAAACACCGTTCGAAGGATTTCAAACCGCTCCACCAACGTGTCGAGCGACGATTTTAGTGACGTTTCATCAACCGAATCGTCCAGCTTTAAGAGAATTTGAGAGTTTAGAACTCTTCCGCTGGCAATGAGTGGCCAAAGGCGAGCTTGTTCGGGTGATAAACGGAATCCTGCAGATGATGTATTGGACATGGAGAATGTGTGATAGATTGTTTTAGGCGGTAAAGGTTTTGCCCTGATTGGTTTTATTCATGGCCACAACCACTTTACGTTGGCCTTCGTAGGAGTTGCGACTGTGGGCCATCAGCATATTGTCCAAATAAAGGATGTCGCCTTTGATCCACGGAAATTCAACCCAAGCTTTGTCAAATGCGTCCATAATTTCGGCAACAACTTCGCGCGAAATGGGCTCACCATCACCGAAATAGGTGTTGAATGGAATCTCGTTTTCCCGCACCATCGATAACAATTGCTCTCGCTCTTCTTCGTGCATATTCCAGATATTGAAAAAGTGCGCATGGTTGAACCAAAGAAGTTCTCCGGTCTCGGGATGTCGCTGCACCGCCGGACGACGGCTTCTCGTTATTACCTTTTTCTCGTCGACCCACTCCAATTCGATGCCACTTTCTTTGCAGTAGGCTTCAACATCGTCTTTGTTTTCGGTCTGGAAGACTTCTTGCCACGACAGTCCGAGTCCGCTTCCGAGATATCGCTGATACATCACGCCTTTTTCTTCAAACTTTTTGCGGGTCGCCTCAGACAAATTCAAATATACCTTGCGCGAGTCGGCAATCGGTGTTTCTCCACCTTTTCCTGGCTGAATGTCGCAGTAGAAAAAGATTTCGAGTGGCCAGTTTTTCGAATACGCCAACTCATTGTGGAAATGAATACGCTGGTCAGCCGGATGATCGGTTGAGGTGTACACTTTTCCTTCAACTTTGTGGCGAGGAGATGACCGCTCGTTGTAATCGAGAAGATCGTCGCCAAAGGTTTTCACCACAGACTCAAAGTCCGGCACCGACTCGGTTTGAAATCCACGGAACAAAATCCCGCCGTACTTCAGTAGCTTTTTTTGAATCAAATCTCGGTTTGCATCAATCCAGGCATTCAAGACGACATCAGCCTGAACAGGCTTGATTACCAGAGGCCCATCTTCATCGCGACCTTCCAGGAAACTGTACGTTACCAGTTCTTCATTGAGCGCAACGGAGGTTGCAGTTGTCGACTTGAGTTTCTGAAATGGACTATTCTTGAGCATAACGAATCCTTTATTTTTTCTTAAGTGATAAAATTTTTCCCAAACTTTTGCTTTTGAGCTTAGCAGATTGGCTTTTTTTCCAAGCCGATTGAAGGTCGGCCATTGTCATGTCGCCCGATTCAACCATTGTTTTCAACACAAACTCAAAGGTGTCTCCGATTTTCCGAATCACCGACGGCTGAAACTGTTTCGTATCGTATCGGATGTCGATTTTGAACTCAGGGTGGTAGTTTACCGAGACCGTAAGAGGCACCGATTCTTCCGAATGAAACGAGTAGTTGCTGATTGTTACATCCTTCGTCTCACTTTTGAATGGATACAATGAGTTATTCAGCGGATAATTTTCAATCACCAGGAGGGAGTCAAATACTTCATTTACACCCAGCATTGATGATAGCTCCGACAATGAAACAAAGGCGTTTTCCTGATGTTCGATCATGGCTTCACCCACCGATTCGACAAACTCATGTATGGGTTTTTGGGCATCAAACGAGACTTTAAACGGTACCGTTGAGATAAACAATCCGATGTGATCGTCTACATCAACCGAAAGTCCGTATCGTCCAGCGTAAACGCATCCGAATGTAGCGGCTTGTTTCGATCCTAACAGTAGCAACGTTGCGCCCCAGGCTGACTGAATAAATGTATTCAGCGATTGGTTTTGCGTCTGGGTTTGGGATAGAACTTCCGTGTTTATAACGAACTCGTTTCCTGAGTTTTCTGAATTCGCTACGTCATTGGTGTCGTGGGAGTCGTGGGTCGAAATCTGCGAGCGACCCCATTTCAGTGGCGACATATCAGGCATGTCGCTTAAATATGGATACCAATATTCTTGGGTCAGTTGTTGGGCTTTCTTCCCAGACTCGACAGCAATGGTTGCCCAATGTCCTTCGAGCGGAGCCAAAATCTCGCCATTATAGGCTGAAGTGAGCTCTCGCAGCAAAATATCATTGCTCCATCCATCATAAATGATGTGATGTATCGTGAAAATCAACACAGATTGCTGCCCCGGACCCTTGATATAATGAAATCGTGCGGGCACCTCATCGAACAAATTGAACTGCGCCAGCAGGTCAGACTTAATTAAATTCGACACCTCGGCTTCGAACTCTTCCTCTGATAAAGCGCTAAAGTCATCGTGTACCATTTTGGGCGTAGAATCTACGACGATTTGTAAGGGCGCTTCGAGTTTGGATGAAAACACCGTCCGCAAGGATGCATGTCGTTTTGAAATCAAATCAATGGCTGATGTGAGCTTTTGCGGATCTAGGTGTCCGTCTAAATGCATCACCAATTGTTGTAGTCCGGACTGGACATCAGCTTTAAGCTGGGCATGGTAAA
>JAIUMT010000212.1 GCA_022565415.1 Balneolales bacterium
ACACGATCGTTTGCAGAACCGGATGGTGCAAGAATTCCAACAACAGTAACCGGAACATCGTCGTGCTCATGAGCCTCAGCTCCGGGAGCGACTTCAGTAAGTCCGTGGGTAATAACTAGCTGATCTCCGATTTTGTGGTTTAACCTTCTGGCGACCTCCGAGCCTAAAACGGCCTCCATAGGTCGCTCGAAATTTCGTCCATTTGCCATTTGAAACGGATTTCCTCGCCGAGGCTCGGCTTGTTCAATGAAATCAATACTTGTTCCAACGACTCTAAACCCAGAATAGCTGTCACCTACATAAAAAGGAAAAACTTTTTCAATTCGTGGATCATTCTTTGCCGTTTCATAAAGCGAGTACGGTATAATTCCAACCGATGATTCTAAATGGTACAGCGTGTTTAATGTAGCTTGTAATTGACTGCCCTTAGCCGAAAGTATCAGATCATACCCAACACTTGTCTGATTAAAACTCTTTTCGGTTTCTTGCTGAACCACCATAATGGCTATTACCATCGAAACGCCAAGTACAATAGAAGTTATTGTAAGCGTTGTGCTTAGAGCTCTCTTCGTGAGATTCTTTATAACTATTCGTAACAAGTTCATAATTAGCTTAGTTGCTCTTGTGGTTTGAATTTCAGCAAATCGAGATGGTTCTCGAATTGATCTAGTACTTCACTTTCGTGTGTGACGATAATCAGAATTTTGTCTTTGGCATTCTCTTTGAGTATTGCCAGGATTTCGCGCGTTGTGGCCGGATCCAGGTTTCCTGTTGGCTCGTCGGCGAGAATTATCTTCGGATTGTTTACAATTGCGCGTGCGATGCAAACGCGTTGCTGCTGACCAGTAGATAACTCAGAGGGTTTGTAATGCAGTCTTTCGGCTAATCCGAGTGATTTCAGAGTTTCGGTGGCTTTGGCTTTATCCGAACCCTTTCCTGTGAATGTCATTCCGAGCATCACATTTTCGAGGGCAGTGTATCCATCCAGCAAATTAAAGGATTGGAAAATATATCCGATGTTGTCAGCTCTAAAGCGGTCTCTGCCAGATTCCGACAATGAAGTTATATCCGTTCCATTTAATACTATTGAGCCTTTATCGGGGGAAATCAGACCAGATAATAAATGCAGGAGGGTTGTTTTACCAGTGCCGGATGGGCCAGCAATGGCAATATGGTCTTTGGCTCCAATTGTTAGTTGAGGAATTTGAATTACGGATTCGTAAGATCCAGTTTCTGGATTGCGGTAGCCTTTTTCAATGTTCTTTAATTCAATCATTGTTCGGTGTCGGTTGAGAAGTGTACTGAATAACCAAGTGCTTCAATAGACCGTTTAATGCGCTCCTGGTCTGGCATTTTGTTATCGGGCGCTGAGAATACGACCGTGCTATCTGTTAGGGTAACGTTTACATCAGAAACGCCGTCAATTCGATTCATTTCGTTTGTGACGGCAGATACGCAACTTTCGCAGTACATGCCTCCAACGGTGAAAACAACTTCACGCTTTTCGGGCTCTGATTGAGATCCGCAAGCGGTGAAGAGCAGAATTGTGGCAAAAATGATAGATATGCTTTTGGTATTCATTGATGTGAGATTAAAACGTGAAGTTGATTTTATGTCCGACTTGTAGGTCGTTTGCTACAGCAAATCCGCTGTTAACCTCGCCCACATAAATAGCAGGTTCTACAGAGTCGATGCTCTGTTGGGAGTAAGGCTGGGCGCCAGAGTGAATATGAACGATTTCGAAATCAGTATTGGCAAAAATGAGGTCGAGTGGCAGGGGGGTATTGGCCATCCAGAAACTCAGGCGATCTTGTTGATCGAAAATGAAGAGCATTCCGCCGTCTGATTTCAGCTCGTGCACATCCATAAGTCCTAAGTTACGTGATTCCGAAGTGTTAGCCACTGCGATATCTATACTTGTAATGACAGCATCGTTAGCATTTCGAAACTCCAGTTTGCCGGTAAATTCTATGGATCGGCCACTTGGTCTTTCGGCCCGGGACGAATTGTTTTGCTTTTGCTCGCATGCGACAAGCAGGAAGGAGAGGCAAAGCAGAAATGTTAAGCCGTGTTTGAGTATCATTATAGTCTTGACGTCGTGTGTGTAGTATGAAACCTAAATGCAACCATGTTACAATTGAGTTACCAATTATAGTGAAATTACCCCACTTTTCGTCGTGAAGTTTACAACTTTTCATCTCATAAGTGGGAATTCATTTACTTGTAAATCAAACGTTTTAGGGCTATCTTATGTAGCTGATAGGAAGTGAGCGCCATAAGCCCTCACTTTTTTTTGTACCTGTATTCCTGATTTTACTATGAAAACACCACTTATTGATACGATTAACGAACTGGCAGTTAGTGTTCTTGAAGACACTGATATGTTTCTCGTTGACCTTGAAATTAAGGGTAGCGACAACAATCCAATCATTTGGATTTACGTTGATACCCAGGAAGGTGGTGTTAATATCGACCAATGTGCGAAAGTTAGTAAGCAGTTGGTCTTTCTTGTTGAATCACATGAAGTTATAATAGGTAAATTCACACTAAATGTATCATCACCAGGTCTTGACAGACCGCTCAAGGATAGACGGCAATACGCTAAGAATACAGGCCGTAAGGCAGCTGTTGTTCACAGTGTAGATGGCGAATCCAAGAAGCTCAATGGTGTGCTCGTAGAAGTGCGTGAATCCGGAATCGTGCTGGAAGCCGACAAAGGAAAACGCCATGAAATTACGTGGGACGATCTTGCCGAAACCAAGATTCTTCCTGCTTTTAAATAATGTAATTGCTGATTTCGGAGAACTGCATGCAAAGCGATATTTCAAAACAGATTATCCATTCCTTTTCGGAGATAGCCAAAGAGAAAGGCATCGACAGCGATATGCTTCTTTCTATTTTGGAAGATGTATTTCGATCTATGATTCGAAAAAAATACGAAAGTGACGACGCTTTTGAAGTGATCCTGAACGCCGATCGTGGTGAAATTCAGATGCTACACGTGCGTGAAGTTGTTGCCGATAATGAAATCACCAATCCCGTAACTGAAATCGGTATTACCGAAGCGCTTAAGTACGATCCGGATTTGGATCTTTACGATGAGTATGCCCAGGAAGTCCATATCGAAGATTTCGGACGTCGATCTGTTATGATGGCCCGACAAACACTCGCTCAGCGAATTCGCGAAATTGAGAAAGACAACGTATTTGAAGACTACTCAGATCGTGTTGGTGAGATCATCCTTGGCGATGTATATCAGGTGCGAACCAAAGATATGCTCGTAAACCACAACGGTGTGGAACTCATTTTGCCAAAGAGTCAGCAGATTTACAAAGACCGCTATCGCAAAGGTGACACCATCCGCGCCGTAGTTATTGAAGTTAAGCGCGAGAATGGTAATCCAGCAGTTATCATTTCCAGAACTTCGCCACTCTTTTTAGAGCGACTTTTCGAAAACGAAATTCCGGAAGTGTTTGATGGAATTATTGAATTGATTAAAGTAGTTCGAGAACCCGGCGATCGTAGCAAAGTTGCGGTCGTTTCTCACGATGAGCGTGTAGATGCAGTTGGCGCTTGTGTGGGAATGAAGGGAATCCGAATTCACTCGATCGTTCGTGAGTTGTGCAACGAGAATATCGATGTAATCAACTTTACTAAAGACAAAAAAGACTTTATTCGTCGTGCGTTGCAACCGGCAGATGTACTTTCTGTTGATTTGAGCAACGATGAGAAATACGCGAAAGTAGTTGTTCCCGCCGATCAGGTTTCAAAAGCGATCGGACGTGGTGGAGTAAATATTCGTTTGGCATCTATGCTTACAGAATGCGAAATTGATGTATATCGTGAAATTGATGAAGAAGACGATATCGATATTATGGAATTTACTGAGGACTTCGGAGAAGAAATCACTCAGTTCATTTACAATATGGGGTGCGACACTGCCCGTGACGTGCTTCGGATGGGTGAGGTTGAGCTTGCTCGTCGCTCGGAGGGCAAAATAGATGCAGAGCTTGCAGCTCGAATCGTTAAGACAATCGAAGTCGAATTCGAAGACGATTCAAATAGCTAAATCAGATTAACAAAACGGAAGGTTAGAAGCAAAGAATGTCGGAAGACTCCAAGCCAAAAAGATTATTTAAAGTTGCAGCAGAATTCAACGTATCTACACAATCGATTGTAGATTCTTTGGGTAAAAACGGCTTTACCATTGAAAATAAGCCAAACTCAAAGATCACACCCGAAATGTATAACGTTTTGGAAGGCAACTACGGTGAAGATAAGGCACGTAGCAGAGAACACGAGCGCAGCCGTGAAGAATACGAAACGCGTAGATCGGCAATCTTGTCGTCGCGTAACGAGAAAGTTACGGTTAATTCATTAGATCCGATTGACGCTCTAGAGCCAATCGATTCTCTTGAGCCTCTTCCGCTCGAGCCTATGGAGTCACTCACTCCTGTAGATGATGCTCCCACCGATGAAACTCCTGCTAAGGAAAAAGTCGCCGACAAGCCTGTAGCCGAAACTCCGAAGCCTCCAGCTGAAGAGAAAAAACCAGAGCCTAAGCCGGAACCTAAAAAAGAGCCTGAAGTTAAAGCAGAGCCAGCCAAACCCGTTGAGCCTGCTAAGCCTGTTGAGGAAAAAACTCAGGCTAAATCCGAGCCAAAGGTCGAAGAGAAACCGGCTGTTAAGCCTGTAGAAAAACCTGCAGAGAAAGCTCCAGAACCTAAGCGTGAGCCTCAAAGAACAGAAAGAGTTAGTAACAGACCTGATGTCAGACCAAAACAACCGGTTAAACCTACGCCTCCACCTATTGAAGAAATTGTGGAAGAAGACGATTCTGAAGAGATCGTCCCTGCAACTGTTATACGTGGACGTGGTGAACGCCTGAAAGGCACCCGTGTTATTGGGAAAATCGACGTATCTACTCCTGTAATAGCTACTGAAGAGGAAGATCCTGCTAAGCGTCGCAAGAAGAAAAAGAAAAAGATTATTACCGCGAAGAAAGACGAGTCTACTACGCGTAAGCCAGCTGATAAAGTCGCCGATGACGATGCTGCTAAAGCCAGTAAAAAGAAGAAACGAGTTTCGGGTCGTGGCGACAAAAAAGTCTCAGAGGCTGATGTCGACACCAAAATGCGCGAAACAATGGCCCTGCTACAGGGTGGTACTGGTAAAAAACGTCAGAAACGACGTCGTGCAAAACGTGACGAGGCCGCAGCTGAGCGCGAAATTCAAGATGAACTAACGCGTGAACAAAGTTCTGTTATCGAACTTAGCGAATTCATCACTGTAAGTGATTATGCAGACATTCTAGAGGTAACAGTTAACGAAATTATTACCGCCTGTATGGGGCTTGGAATGTTCGTTTCGATTAACCAACGACTCGATGCCGGAAGTATCGAACTTATTGCGGCTGAATTCGACCGAGAAATTAAATTTATTGATGCCGAGCAACTATCGGCCGAAATGGTTGAAGAGGAAGATGATGTAAAAGACCTTTCTCCAAGAGCCCCAGTTGTTACCGTTATGGGTCACGTTGATCACGGTAAGACTTCTTTACTAGATCATATCCGAAAAACGAAAGTTACTGCCGGTGAAGCTGGTGGAATTACGCAGCACATTGGTGCCTATTCCGTTAATCTTCCTGATGGAAGAACAATTACATTCTTGGATACACCTGGTCACGAAGCCTTTACCGCTATGCGTGCAAGGGGTGCTCAGGCTACCGATATTGTAATTCTGGTTGTCGCGGCAGACGACCGCGTTATGCCTCAGACAATTGAGGCGATTAACCACGCTCAGGCTGGTGGTGTACCGATTGTTGTTGCCATTAACAAAATGGATAGACCTGAAGCTAATGCTGATAAAATCAGACAACAGCTATCCGATCAAAATGTTATTGTTGAAGATTGGGGTGGTAAAATTCAGGCAGCTGAAGTTTCTGCACATACTGGTGCCGGTATC
>JAIUMT010000213.1 GCA_022565415.1 Balneolales bacterium
CAATTGTGAAAATCTACAACGATTTTCGGTGGGAGAGCTTGGTAAAACTCGGATTAGATGTAGGACCGAGAAAGATGGAAGCCCTGATTGCCAAAACATTCGAAATCTTCGAGAAAGATCGTCCGGCTGGATCTACAACTGTCCGCATCAACGTGAATGTCGATTTTGGCTGATAAATGATGGGATGGTAATATACCTCCGGAGTGAGCGAAATCAACGAAATACGGGTCTAGAAAAACAAAAAAGCCGCTCCCACAATTAAGAGAGGCGGCTTTTTTATGGTGTCTCGTAAAAATTAGGACTTAGTTCTCATCCCAATTTTTATGCAATTACAACTGGGGGATCAAAACTTTGTTAATTACATGGATCACACCATTTGCACTCTCGATATCGACATCAACGATTTCTGAGTCGCCGTTGACAAAAGCTCCACCTTCTCCGACAGTGATTTCAATTTCCTGACCGTTTAGTGTAGCGACGCTTTGCGAGGGAGATAAATCAGTCGACCTAACAGTACTTCCCAAAACATGGTACGTCAATACAGCTGTGAGTTGCTCGGTGGTCAGTCCCGCTACAGTTTCCGAAATTTCGGCAAAGGCTTCATCAGTAGGAGCAAAAACTGTAAATGGAGATAGGTATTTGAAAGTAGTTGTGAGTCCTGTTGTTTCAAGGGCACCAAGTAGCGTGGTAAATCCACCTGCGGCTGTGGCAGTCTCGATTATACTCGGCTCGCGAAACTCAGATGGTAGCAAAACACGATTTATCACGTGATCAACACCATTGCTGGCCTCAATATCTGCATCACCAACAATTGCGTCTGCATTAACGCGCACCTGACCATTACTCAATCTCACTAATAATCGCTCGCCTTGAACGGTTTCAACATCCTGAGATGCTTGAAGCTGTGAGGAAAGAATGCTTCCGGCTACAGCGTGGAATAAAATTATCTCACGGGCTTGCTCTACACTGAGACTTTCTAGCGTTCCTTCTGGAAGTGCATTGAAGGCTGCGTCGGTCGGAGCAAATACGGTGAAATCACCACTTTCAAGGGTTTCGTCTAGACCGGTCAGCTCAAGCAAATCATTTAGAATGCTGAAATTCATGTTTGTATTTGCGATTTCAGCAATAGATGGGTCACCTTGTGGGGTTAGGGGATCATCGTCGCTACACGCTGCAAATAGTGCAAGGGCAAGGGCGGGGACTGCGAATAATCGCAAAATTTTGTTTTTCATAGTATTAGTTGTATTAGTTTTCGATTTGGATTCTACTAGTAATACACCGCTGAGTCGAGCAGTGACTATGATTTTTTAAAAAGAAATCTGAAGACTGGCAGTGGGATTAAATCCTGGTAACCTGCGCGATTGTGTTACAAACTGCGGATTTTCACCTGAATGAACCGGTACAATGCTATTATCGAGCACATTTCGGCGGTTTAAAACATTGATAAAATCGAGCTTAAGACGCATCGTACTACTTCCGATGCGTTGATCAAAATGCACCCCAACATCCACCTGATGAAACGCCGGTAGTGTGTCGTCCTCGGGTCGTGTTACGTTAAATCCACCATACGTGTGCCGTTCGTGCATCATCATGAAATCGTAGTAAGCTTGTCGGTATCCCCAGTTTCGTCCATAGACGCCCGACCATCGGGCAAATAACTGAAGTCCGGGACGTACATTCGTTTGCATCGTGGCTCTCAACCGATGTGGTTCATTCCAGGGAGCATCAATCCAGCGACCGAATTGGGAGTCGAGATCGATCTGCGAATAGGTGAAATCGTACCCCGCGGTGATTTCGGTGTTAATAAACTCAACCCGCTGAGCTAAAGAAAATCCACCTCCGGCCTGAATACTCTGGGTTGTTTCGGTAAAATCGGATAATTGCGTGATGTGGTCGGTGTTGCTAAGCAACAACTTCGGATATGAAACGATATGCGTTACCGGCTGCCATTTGGTAAATCCTTCGATTTTGAATGTGGTTCCTTCCCGGGGTTCGAGTAGAAACGATGCGGTTCCATGATACGCTTTTGGTACGGTTAATTCGCCGGCGTGTGTCCAGATCGGCACGGAGGGAACGAGTGAGCTCGGACCAACATTGGTGACGGAAAGCTGGTTGATGAACTGTCGATAAATGCCTCCGGCAGCGCGAAATGACCAATATCCGATTGAGCTCTGATTTTGATCGTACTGGGCGCTGATGCGTGGCTCGGCGTAGAATTTGTCGGTGTTGGTGACGTACGTGAGTCGAGACCCTGCGTTCAGATGCCAATTTGATCCTGCAAACCAGTCGATTGAGGCATACGACCCCGCCATGTATGCCGAATTGGTCGATAATGTGGGAATGTAGAAAAGATCTGAGAGGTTTATACGCGTCTCCACATAGTCGAATTGAACTCCTCCCTGCAGCCGAATTCGGCTGTTTATCGCGTAGTTTGCCTCCGATAAGGCAGTAAAATGCTGAATGCTGTTGTCTTCGGATTGATGCGATCCGTGATGAAGGTTCTGCTGAAATGTGGAGAAAGCTTCATCAGAACTGGCATTTTCGGGAATCGGAATTGCGCCACTGCCCGCCATCTGATAATCATGTTCCATCCGGTTTGAGGAGTAGCTGACTTGGGTGCTGATGTCGGTCCGCGCGCTGGCCAGTAGTTCGTAACGAATCATAGTGGCGAGATTTTGCCAGCTGTACCGATCACGAGCAAACATGAAATCAGGATAATGTGGATCCGGATCGGCGATTCGGTTCAGAACATTGGTTTCGACCCGGTTTTGTCCGGCGTAGATCGAGTAACTTAACGACTGAAACGGATCAATCTGTAATCTGCTGCTGATATGCACATCCGAAAAAGCGATATCCGATTCATGACGAACTCCATCATACGTTCCATAAAAGTCGTTGGCATCGAAAAGTAGGTTGTTAATAATCGGATCGATGTAATCCCAGCTGCGGATGGTGCTTGACAAAACCGGATCCTGATACAAATTCCAGAAATTATTTCGCACCGCAATCATGGTTTCAGACTGCATAGTGCCAATTTCGACACCGATATCTCCCCGAATATTTGTGCTAATCGGATCTACATGCGCGGTTAGATTATTGGAAGAACGATTGCTTACGTCGTGGGTGAGATTTACAAGTCCGGAAATCTGACTTCCGGCCGAAGCTCCGAATCCGGCTTTGTGTATGGAAACCCGGTCGATGGCAAACGGACTAAATGCGCTGAACATGAATCCGAAGCTGTACGGATGGTAAACCGGCACGCCATCTAAAAAAAAGCGATGCTCGTTGCTGTTGCTGCCTTGAATGTGCAAATCGGCCATGGGAAGTTGAAACTGCACGCCCGAAAAGAGTCGCAGCGATTGAATGGCATCGTTCGACGGATTGTAACCGAAAGGACTAAATGGTCCGGGCGTTTCGCTGGAATTATTCTGTAGGGGAACACGACGTTGATGTTCAGTCACGATAATCGGTTCGATAATATGAGGAGCTTCCTCCAACGAAACCTGTGTTCTGAATTCGCCATTGACTGGGATTTCAATTACTCGTCGAAGTGGACGATATCCCACAAAACTCACTACAATCTCTTGCGGTCCGCTTAAAATCTCGGGCAAACTGAAGAATCCGCTCTGATTACTCGCCGTGCCACCACCCGCATCAACCAATAAAATAGACGCTCCGTTTAAAGGCTTTCCGGTTCTGCCATCGATAATTCTGCCCGAAAGTGTTCCGGTGCTGCTGCGCGCTCTCGATGCTTTAACAATAACGATTGTGCCGGTACTGAGGGTGATATAATCGAGATCGGTGTCGAGCAAAACCTCCCTCAGAATTTCGAAAGCGGTCTTGTTTCTGGCCGAGACAAACACGTTGATGCCCGAAACCAGTTGGGGATCATAAACAAGGTCGATTCCGGTGCGGGAGACAATTTCTTCGAGAGCCTCGGGGAGTGAAGCACCTCTGAATACCATCGTGTACCGATCAGTTGCATCTTCAAAAACCGGACCAGCATAAACGAAATTAGCTCTTGGAGAAGCAATCCCCAAGAGCATCATTACCAGTGCAAATGGTAAAAAGCGTGTCATAGTGAAATCCGTTAGTTACCGGAAAAAACGCGATATCCGTTTGCTGTCTGACTAAATTGAAGTCCTTTTACCGTGCAGATATCTTGTAATACCGACTCAAGCGCGACTGGGTTTGAATAGAATGTTGAGAGTGTCTCGGAGCCCATTGATGTTTCTTCGAATGTGATGTTAACATTGTATCGACGTTCGAGTTCGCTGAAAATACCCGTTAGCGTTTCGTTATTGAACGAGAGCAGGTTATTTCTCGAGGTAGCAACACGATTTTCGTTAAATCTTTCGGGGTCTGATGGAGCTGCATCAGGAGCAGCAAGGGAGCTAAAATTTCCCGGACTTAGTTTAACGGCGTTCTCTTTTTTGTTAGCCGGATAAAAATCGACAGATCCACTCAACAGGTGAACTGTCGTATTGTCGTTTTCCCAGGATCTCACATTGAAAGATGTTCCGGTGACTTCGATAGTTGCGGTAGCCGTATTTACGAAAAATGGCACTTCGGATGAAATGACGTCAAAATAGGCTTCTCCGTTGATGGTCACAGTACGGGAGTTGTTTCCGAATCGGGCATTATAACTGAGTGATGTACCACTGTTGAGCTCGGCTGCTGATCCATCAGGCAGTGTGTAGCTGAGTTGTTGTCCGTGCGGGGCCAGAATGGTGGTGGTTGAGAAAAACCAGGAGTAGGTAACAGCGATTACAATTGTAGCGGCGACTAAAAGTGCTGAGTAAATGCCTAAGTAGTTACGGCGCCGGCTATTAGGCTTTGACGGCATCGGCTTAGTAGACTTAATCGGTGACGCGTTTTTGTCGAGATCGAGCCGGTTTCGCACGGAGGCGAGCGCTTGAATCGTTTCGTCTTCGGTAACTACTTCTTTGCGAGACTTCGCACCATCAGCAGCCGACCAAATTTCTCGTACCGAACCTCTGTCATTGTAATCGAAATTGTCGAGAATTTGATCAAAATCGGAATTTATATGTTGTTTTTTGTCGCTCATACTACAAGTTTTGACTTTTCTGTAACATAAGCATCATAATAATCGCGTAGATGTTTGAGTGCCGATACGATGTGGTTATTTACCGTTCGGGCAGAAACATTCATAACCTGTGCAATTTCCTCGTGATCGAGTCCTTCGAACCGACTTAGTTCAAAAGCTTCTCGCTGTCGGTCGGGTAATTTTTCAATCCAGAGGTTCATTTTATCACTTAGTTCAGAAGTTGAATCGGTTGAGTCGGTAAGATCTCCGTCGTCGCTGTAGTCTTGTAAATCAACAAGTTCGAGTCCTACAGTCTCACGCTGATTATCACGGATATGATTTAGCGCCCGATTTCTTACCATTTGATACAAATACGATTTCAAAGACAGGTCTGAATCGATACTTTCTCGCATATTCCAAAGCTTAATGAAAACGTCTTGGACTAAATTGCAGGATGTATCTTTGTCGTAAACAAACTTCATAGAATAACGAACTAAGTCGTTGTAAAGCAACTTAAATAGTTCATCAAAAGCCCGGTCGTCTGACTTTGATATTCGTTGTGCTAGACTACTGATCTGTTCTTGCATCTTCGAAACCGTGTTATGTATATATGTATTACACCAGAGATTTAACTGATGACTATTTGAGGGAATTGTAAATCCATTTTTTATTCGTCTTCTACATTGTCGAAAAAGAATCGAACAGGCAGGTTGTGTAGCCGTTATTCATCTTCAGATTCTACAGTGTTTAAAACGTCAAAAAAAAATGCCTTCTACTAGGCGACTATATGCAGGATGAAAATGTGAACTGATTCAAAGGTTATTTAGTCGAATTCGTTAACTTTCGTTAGGTGATTGAACATCCTGAACTGAATGATATAACCACGAATGTGGCCATAACAATTCCCTCCGATC
>JAIUMT010000214.1 GCA_022565415.1 Balneolales bacterium
ATAAACAAACCGTTAACAATTCGTTAACATATTTGGATTTAATTGATCAATTTCTGTGCGTAATTTGTACGAACAGTTACGAGATCAAATATTTTTGCTTTGTCTAAAGAAACCATTCTGATTGTTGACGATGAGCGAGATCTACTGGATCTCATAGAGTATAATTTAGAAAAAGAAGGCTACGATGTGCTCAAGGCCGAAAATGGTCAGGAAGGCATACGTTTAGCCAAGAAACACCACCCAGATTTAATAATTCTGGATGTGATGATGCCCAAAATGAATGGCATTGAGGTAATTCGGGAGCTCAAATACGACCGGGAACTCAAATTTAAGCCTGTAATCTTCCTTACGGCACGAAGTGACGAGAAAACTGAGCTTGAAGGTTTGGAGCTTGGCGCAGATGATTATCTCGCGAAACCTATCTCGACCGCTAAGCTATTATCTCGTATTAAAACCGTGCTAAGACGGGTCGCAGCAGCCGATGAACCTGATATTGTGCTCAACGCCGCTGATTTAGTTATCGACAGAAGCCGATACGTCGTTAGTCGCGGCAGCGAAGAATTTCAGCTTCCGCGCAAAGAATTCGAAGTTTTGTCGTATTTGGCAGCCCGGCCCGGCAAAGTTCTCGACCGACAAACCCTTCTAAACGAAGTTTGGGGCAACAATATCTATGTAATTGACCGCACTGTAGATGTACACATCCGCAAAATTCGCGAAAAATTGGGCGACCACTACATTGAAACCATTAAAGGAGTTGGATATCGATTCAAAGAATGAACGACATCGATATTAAATCTTATTTCCACCTCGGATTCAAGATTGCCATGGCTATTTCTCTCAGTTCCATGGTACTCTTCACTGCCGTCCTAAGTATTCACATCCCCTTTCGTGAGGCGTTTCAGTATGCTGTTATAACGGGATTCGGGGTGCATTTTGCCAGCTACTTTAGCATCAGATTCTATCTGAAACGGCGGTTCGAAAAACTATTTACACTTCTCGAAAATTTGTCAAACAAGCAGTTTGAGGAGGTTTACTCCCAACAGGTTAAGAGTAGCGACGAATTGGATGCTCTGCTGATGCAAACCCGCAAAACGATGACCAACATCGAAAGGGAAATTCAACGTTTAAATCGGCTTGAAAACTATCGAAAAGAGTTTATTGGCGATATTTCTCATGAGTTAAAAACTCCGATTTTTGCTGTTCAGGGATTTTTGGAGACGTTGCTTAACGGCGCACTCGAAGACAAGCGTGTAAATCGGGATTTTCTTCAAAAAGCCATGCGTAATGTGAACCGCCTCACCATACTCACCCAAGACTTGATGGCAATTTCGAAACTGGAAACAGGCGAATTACCTTCAGATTTACAGGTCCTTCCTATTCGAACCATCATATTGGATGTAACTGAAAGTCTGCACCTCAAGGCCGAAGGGGATTCCATCAGCCTGGAGGTCGCTTCGTTCGATAAAAGCATCCGTGTTTTTGCCGATAAGAATCAGTTAAAGCAGGTTCTCATCAACCTTATCGAAAACGCCATAAAATACAATCGCTCGGGTGGGAAAGTTACGGTTGGCGTTAAGCCTCATCCAAAGAATTCGTCTAAAATTTTGGTTTATGTGTCTGATACCGGGCTTGGAATGGAAGAACACGACATTCCGCGCGTTACCGAACGATTTTTCCGAATTGATAAGTCTCGTTCGCGGGAAAAAGGTGGCACTGGGCTCGGACTTTCGATTGTTAAGCATATCATAGAGTCGCACCACGAACAACTATTTATCGAGAGTATGGTTAATGTGGGTACGACCTTCAGTTTTAGCCTGCAAATTGCAGAGAATCAACAGCCTTAGTCGGTCACGCTTTTTGCGCTTCGAGTTAACAATCAAATTAGCTAACTTTGCAAATCGCAATACAAATAATCAATTGAGAGAATATGCAATACGCAGTAATAATGGCTGGTGGTGTTGGGACCCGTTTTTGGCCAAATAGCAGAAAATCGAAGCCTAAACAGTTTCTTAATCTAGTTGGTGACCGGTCGATGATTCAGGAAACCGTTGATCGAATCACCCCAATCATCCCAATAGATCGAATATTGGTTATTACCAACGACAGCTATGTCGACTTGGTTCAAGAACAGCTTCCAGACATGCCGGTATCCAATATTATTGGCGAACCTGTTGCCAAAAATACCGCTCCTTGTGTTGCAATTGCTGCGGCAATTCTGCAAAAACGAGATCCGGAGGCAACCATGGTTGTGCTTCCTGCCGACCATTATATTAGTCAGCCAGAGAAATTTCGAGATATTTTGCTCTCAGGCATTGAGTTGGCCGAATCGGGTTCAAATCTGGTAACGATTGGCATCACGCCGCATCGCCCTGAAACCGGATATGGATACATCCAAATGGGAAAAAAAACCGAGCATTCCAAACATCCAGCGCATACGGTTAAGACTTTCGCCGAGAAACCCGATCTAAAAACAGCTATTAGCTTTATCGAATCCGGTGATTTTCTCTGGAATAGCGGAATGTTCATCTGGACCGCAAAAACCATTCTAGACCAGTTTTTTACCCACTTACCGGCCGTCTACCGCGAAGTTGAAGCATTTGAGGTGCAATCTGATCGTGATTTCGACAGCGCAGTTTTAGCTTTTTACCACAGTGTGACCTCCATCTCGATTGATTATGGCATTATGGAAAAAGCCAAAACCGTACATGTTCTTCCCGGTGAGTTCGGATGGAGTGACGTGGGTAGCTGGATGGCCGTTTACGAGTTAGGCGACAAGGTCGAAGATGGAAACGTCGTAAATAACGACAAAACTATTTTCCAGGATTCTCAGAATTGCCTCGTCAAGATGAACAGCGATAAAGTTGTTGCGCTAGTTGGACTTCAAGGTGTTGCCGTTGTCGAAACTGACGATTCTCTTCTCATTTGCAAGCTTAACAAAGCTCAGGATGTAAAATCTGTCGTCGACCAACTGGATGGAAAAAAGCTCTCTCAGTACAGATAGTTTGCATTATATGTGAACTGTCTGCATGTCGAAAGCCAGTTTTATATTCGGAGGTAGCCTTTTCGAGATTTCCGCGTGGTGTACATATGAGTTCATATGAACAAAGTACGCCTCCGGAATTCCCGACTTTTTCACCATTTCAACAGCTTCCGGAATGGTAAAATGAGTTGGATGCTCGGGTTCCCATCGTAGCGCGTTCAAAACCAGCACTTTGCAGCCCTTTATCAGCTCGAAGGTCTCTTCGGAGATATAATTCGAATCGGTTATATAGGCCAAATCGTTTATTCTATAGCCGTAAACTTCCAGCGTACCATGCATAACCGGTAATGGTGTTATTCTACAATCCTTGAACCAGAAAGGGTTTACGCTGGTTGTTATATCCAAATCTACAGAACCGGGGGTTTTATTCGGACCAAACATGTAGTAAAATCTTCGCTCAATTGATTCTTTGCAGGTTGGAGTGGTAACAACCGGAATTGCCTGGTTCTGAACGTAATTGTACGAGCGCAAATCGTCTAGTCCGCCCACATGATCGGTATGCTCGTGAGTGATGAGTAAATAATCTACTCGTTTTATGCCACTTCTCAGTGATTGCAGCCTGAATTCCGGACCGGCATCAATCAGAATTGAGGACTCGTTGGTTTGAATCCAGGCCGATGTTCGCCATCGTACGTCGCGCACGTCCCCTGTTGGAATTTCACTTCCAAATCCGCCGGCAACAGGCACCCCCATCGAAGTCCCGGTTCCTAAAAAAGTTAATTTCATGTAGTCATTTCTCTTCATTAAACTCAAATTCGGGATCTTTTCGCGCCATTTGGCGGTCCCAAATTTTTTCCAGCTCCTTTCGTATAGCCGGCTTTATGAACTGGTCTTCGTGATCGTGGCTTTGGATAAACTTGGCGAGCAGACCAATATGCACCTCAACCGGTTGGTTCTTATTAAGCATAATGATTTTATCACCCTCAAGCACGCAATCGTCGCCACGAAAATTTCCCCGTTCTTTACGGATTCGATACCCCAACTGACCGACAATTTCCTCCAGTTCAAGAATAAGTTTATCGTTTTTCATTTTTCACTTAGAATGTGATTCCGATTACTAAATTTTGGTAAATCGTGCGGTAGTTGAAATCATTTTCCTCGAGGTTGTACCGACGCGATTTTAAATCAAATCCTGCAACGATGCCTAATTGATTAAACAATCTGTCGAAATAAATGCGATTATTCAATTGCCAATCGACCGCGTTACCGCTCGACAACCCATATCCGGTAATTGAGAAAGAGTAGCCTGCCATTGCCTCGGCGGTAAATCGAGACCGTTGACTAAGTCGTGCGTTGATCTGAAGTCCCCCTTTTATGCCCAGATTGTTTTGTCGAAATTCCTCAGCCGTGCTTTGAATTCGTTGATTTCGAGCGAGTACATAATCAGTTGCAAGGGCGATTGGAAGCACCACATTGAAAGCAGCACCCGGTACCAACATTACTCCGCCGCTAATTTCAGCTCCAAATTCGGAGTATACATTGCTTTGTTCCCCGAGATTACGTCCGTAGATTCCATACAGTGAAAGTCCTTGTAAATCCAGGCGTAAATGGGCTAATGGTGCGCTAAACGAGTAATCTGCGGCTGTGCCTGCGCTTTCAGCCGGACCGCGATATCTGAAATCAACAAACGACACTCCAATTGATGCTGCAGAACGAGGTGTGGTAATGCGCTCACGCTCCGATTGAACAGAGAACATTTGAGCGTAACCGTTTGATGAAAACATCAACAGCATCAATCCTGCCGCTACGACGGATTTCCACGGGAAACGGACAATTCGGGAACTATTTTTCACGTTTTTGGATTTTGTTACAAACTGCAATTAACTACATAAAGATATGAAAGTCTTATTAACACTAACTACCCTCCTAACATTCATGTTATTCTCAACGTCTGACGCACCAAATAATTTTCATGATTTTAAAGCCAATGACATTCGTGGGAATGAGGTAGACCTTTCTCAGTTTAACGGAAACGTAGTTTTAGTGGTTAATACAGCCTCTAAATGCGGTTTCACTTCGCAATACGCCGAACTTCAGGAATTGTATGATGAATACAAAGACAAAGGGCTGGTTATTTTAGGATTCCCATCAGGCGATTTTGCCGGACAGGAATTCGAGGAAGATGAAGAAATCGCTCAGTTTTGTCAGGCTAATTACGGTGTTTCATTTCCAATGTTCTCGCGAACTGTGGTTAAAGGAGAAGGTCAGCACGATTTATTCAAATACCTCACAACTGTCGAAAATCAGGACTTCACTGGTGAGATTAATTGGAATTTCGAGAAGTTTTTGATCGACAAAGAAGGCGAGTTGGTTCGTCGTTACAGAAGTCGAACCACACCTAAGAGTGACGATATTGTGGGCACATTGCATACCCTTTTGAATCAGTAATTCTATTATATATCCCATCATCCACTACAAAGGATAGCATCTGACAGGTGTTATCCTTTTTTTGTTTAAGGGAGCAAAAAGGCAAATTTTGGGTAGGAGTTCTGCGGTTATCGTCTTTTGTTTAACGCTTAATAAGGAGTTACATGCCCGAAGAGCTCCATTTATAATCCCCCTCAGAATGCATATGTATTTATCACGTGTTGCATGGATACCGTGAATGCATTAACTTATAGACATGATTATATCATTTAACGACAAAGCGACGCACGATTTATTTCACGGTTTATCCAGTGCGAAAGTTCGCAAGATTCCTACTCAGGTAAAAGAGTCGGCAATCTACAAGCTCGATATTCTGAATGCCGCCACATCATTAGATGATTTACGTTCTCCGCCGGGAAATAGGCTTGAAGCTTTGCATGGTGATTTGCAGGGTTTTTACAGCATCCGGATTAATATCCAATGGCGGATTATTTTTCGATGGCTTGACGGTCAAGCGCACGATGTGCAAATTATTGATTATC
>JAIUMT010000215.1 GCA_022565415.1 Balneolales bacterium
CAGGCGTTTAAAGAGCTTTTCGAAAAGTATAAGCAACCGCTGTACTATCACATTCTGAAAATGGTGCATCGTAGCGATGTGGTCGAAGACCTGCAACAAGAGGTCTTCTTAAAGGCTTTCGATAATATCTATTCCTACAACTCCGGCTTCGCCTTTTCAACCTGGTTGTATCGTATTACTACCAATCACACCATCGATTACCTCCGAAAGAAACGTCTTAAAACCATGTCGATTGATGATCCCATCAAGACGAAAGACGGTGAGGTGGGTATTGATGTCCCTGATGAGGACGCTGAATCGGACGATTTGGTTATGCAAAAACAACGTTCTGCCATAATTAAACAGGCCCTGGAATCGTTACCTGAAAAGTATCGGATGGTTATTCAATACCGCCACATGGAAGAGCTCAGCTATCAGGAAATTGCCGACTTGATGGATTTGCCTCTGGGAACTATCAAAGCTCATATTTTCCGGGCTCGCGAAATGTTGTACAAGTATTTGAAAGACCGTCAGGGATCGTTTTGACCTACTACTATTGTTACGATTCCAGTTGTTGCTATTAATTATTTAGAAAAATTATCTCATGTTGCATGTAGTTGGAATTAAAAACTGTTCTACAGTAAAAAAAACCATGAAATGGCTCGAAGAACAAGATGTTGAATTCACATTTCAGGATGTTAAAAAAGACCCACTCACAGAAGAACAAATCCTCGACTTGGTTAAGAAGTTGAGCATTAAAACTGTTCTCAATAAAAAGGGCACCAAATGGCGTTCACTGCAATTGAACGACGATGACCTCTCAGACCAAGACCTATTCGAACTATTGGTCGAGCATCAAACCATGATTAAACGTCCGGTGTTAATACACGGAGAAGCTGTTATGGTAGGTTTCGATCCTGAAGGCGTTGAAGCATTCCTCGACAATCAGGGCTAAATCATGTCCGCATCAACTAAAGCGGTCTTTTTGTTTATTCTGATGGGTTTACTGGGTAGCTCCCAAGTTGCCATTGCGGAAAAGAACACAACTTCGGATTCACCTCCGCCCGACATGACTACGCTCCTTGCCAAAAAAGAAGTGCTGGAGTTCTCGGTTCATTACGGATTTATGACACTTGGCACCGTGACGATCAACGCCGTGCGTGATACTACCTACAACGACGAACCCGCCCACACATTCACGACCGTGAGTAAGTCCAATCCATCGATTCCATTTATGGGTCGGCAGGAAAGGCATTATCTCTCCATTTTCAAAACTAAAGACAACGCACTTTACGGTCTAAATTTCTGGACCGATAATGTTAACAAAGACGAGTTTAACGATTCTCGTTATGTTTATGATTATGAAGCTGGATTTGTCTATGTATTTGAATTTGAAGAGCCTACCGATACACTTGCATTGCACGGTCCGGCCGATAGTGGTCCTCTGTTATTCTTCCTAACCAGACTGTATGCCGGACTCGACAAACAGGTCGATTACCCCATTTACATTTCGAATGAAGAAGGAAATGTTCAAATGGATTTCACCTCTACTATTGAGCGGCGAAATATTCCAGCCTTTGGAAATGTCGACACATTTTATAGTAGCGGAAACGCAGATGTGGATGGACCATTCGGATTTTCAGGAAACTACAAAGCTTGGCACAAAGCAGACGATTTACGAGTTCCGTTAGAAGCACATGTGCGGGTATGGGTCGGAAATGTTCGCGTACGCCTCCAATCTTTTGAACGTTATGATTGAATTAAAAATTAAGCGCCTGCCACATTCAAAAGGCTTGCCTTTGCCTTCATATCAAACTCCACATTCGGCCGGAATGGACCTACACGCCGCTTTGGAGAGCGATTTAACCCTGAAGCCAGGTGAACGGAAGCTCATCCCTACGGGACTGCAAATGGCCATTCCAGACGGTTTCGAAGCCCAGATCCGTCCACGAAGCGGTCTCGCCATAAAACAGGGTATCACAATGTTAAATTCCCCCGGTACAATTGATGCCGATTACAGGGGAGAGGTGATGGTTATTGCGATTAATCATGGTCAGCAGGATGTTACTTTCAAGCACGGCGACCGTGTAGCTCAGATGGTAATAGCTCCAGTAGTACAGGTTTCCCCAACGGAGGTAGAAGATTTGAGTTCTACCACGCGTGGTTCCGGCGGATTCGGCAGTACGGGGCAATAACACCCCATGAACGGATTTCAGCCTTACTATGACGTACTCCGAAACAACGCAAATTTCAGGCGTTTATGGTTGAGTCAGTCTATCGCCAATTTTGGCGACTGGTTCGGAATGCTGGCCATTTACGCCCTCATTCAGCAATACTCCGACTCTGAAATCCTAATCGGACTCATCATAGTGGTTAAGCTGATGAGCTTCTCTGTTTTCTCACCCTTTGCCGGATATCTAACCGACCGTTTCGACCGAAAGATGCTAATGTATTGGTGCGATATAGGCAGAGCCGTCGTCGTGCTAGGACTCCTCCTGGTTCAAAACGAGAATCAGGTTTGGCTTGTCTATATGCTGATATCGATTCAAATGATGATGGCGGCAGTTTTCGAACCAGCCAAGTCATCGTCGATTCCGAATATCACCACCAAAGAAGAATTGGTCATCGCAAACGTCATTTCCACACTCTCGTGGAGTATCATTTTTACCCTTGGCATGGCAATTGGCGGATTCGCAACCGCTTGGCTCGGAATCACGGTCGTCTTTTTATTGAATTCAGCGACATACCTGGTGTCTGCCTGGTTTGTAAAACGCGCTGAAATTCCTCATTTGCGCACAGAATCGGAACTAAACGATCTCGCATCCCCACTAATTGGCATCACCAAAGGATTTCGGTTCTTACTTCGCGAGCGACAAGTATTGCGTCCCGCACTGGCAAAAGGGTGGATTGAAATCTCCATCGGAGCGTTGGTTTACTTACTTATCCTAGTCTCTGATGACATCCTTTTGATGGGAAGTATCGGTCTGGGATTATTGTATGCGAGTCGTGGATTGGGAACAGCCGTCGGACCTATCGTCATTCGTCAATTCTTCCCCGACGAAACGAAATGGATCAAAGCCATTGGCCTGTGCATGGCCCTGGTCGGTATCGGCTACATGTTCGTAGGTACCACAACAACACTTTGGCTGATGTTGCCGTTGGTAGTGTTTGCCCACGCCGGATCTGGCGCGAATTGGGTAATAAGCACCATTTTGATTCAAAAACGAACGCCCGATGAGTATCGCGGAAGAGTGTTTTCCAGCGAATGGTTGCTTTTTACGCTTGTTGAATCCGTTTCTGTGATGATTGCAGCTGCGATATTGTATTTCAACATTCTCACACTACAACAGACCATCATTCTGTTTGGCGGAATATTGGTCATTGCCGGATTTTTCTGGCACATAATCATCACAAAAGAAGAAACGCTTTGGCAAAGCTATAAGCTTGAATCGAACGGTGAAGCTGATGAGCTTCTTACATCAGAACATTCTTCGCATTTAGGCAAGCAAAAGGCCCGGATCTAGTTTAATTGTTACCCGAGCTCACCGGCTCTTCGCGTCGCTTCTGTAACAGCTTTTATGAGGGTAACCCTCACGCCGCCTTCTTCTAGAGCAAGTATTCCATCCGTTGTGCAACCGGCGGGAGTGGTAACGTCATCCTTCAGAATGGCAGGATGTTTACCGGTTTCGAGGACCATTTTTGCCGCGCCTAATGTCATCTGGGCGGCCAGTTCGATAGCTGTTTCGCGTGGAAGTCCGCTTTTAACACCACCATCAGCCAGGGCTTCAATAACGATGTAAATGAAGGCGGGTCCGCTTGCGCTAAGTCCCGTAACAGCGTCGAAATGCTTTTCATCTAGAACGATGGTTCGTCCTACGCTTGAAAAAAGGCGTTGAGTAACAGATAGTTGATCGTCGCTAACCGATGAACCGCGGGCAATTGCGCTCATTCCGGCATTAACTTGAGAAGGGGTATTGGGCATCACACGAATTACGGAAGTACCCAAGGGCAACCAGCCTTCCATTTTTCGCAGGGTGACTCCGGCCATTATCGAAATCACCAAATCGTCTGATTCTATCGACTCTTTAACCGAAGCGAAAACTCCTTCAGCATTTTGTGGCTTAACACAGAAAATCAGAATCTGAGCAGCTTTAACAGCGGAATGATTATCTGTTGTTACGTGAACGCCGTGCTTCGTTTTGATGTAATCGAGGCGTTTTGCAGAAGGGTCGGATGCCGTGATTTGGTCGGCTTTGGCGATTCCAGAGGCCAAAAGTCCGGAAATAATGGTGTCACCCATTTTCCCGGATCCAATAATGGCAATTTTGTTTGAAATTTGACTCATATCACGTACTTGCGACTGATTTTGCGGAAATGACTTTAGATTTAATCAATTCAGCCATTTCTTTGGTGCCTACTATTTTCTGAGCACCTTGAGTGAGGTCGGCACATCGATAGCCCTCAGCCAGCACTTCTTCGACGGCATTTTCGAGTTTGTCGGCCATTTCAGGCAAATCAAGCGAGAAACGCAGCATCATAGCAACCGAAGATATGGTAGCGAGCGGGTTCGCGATGAGTTGTCCTGCAATGTCAGGGGCAGAGCCGTGTACGGGCTCGTACATGGCCGTACCGTCGCCCAAACTTGCGGAAGGTAGCATTCCTATGGATCCAGTCAGCATCGCGGCTTCATCCGATAAAATATCACCGAACATATTCTCGGTTACAATAACGTCGAATTGCTTGGGATTTCGGACTAATTGCATCGCGCAGTTGTCACCCAGCATATGATCAACTTCAATATCCGGATACTCTGGAGCTATTCGTTCTACCGTTTTTCGCCAAAGCTGGGAAGTTGCCAGGATGTTGGCTTTATCGACGGAGGTAAGTTTTTTACGACGTTTGCCGGCTGCATCGAAAGCAGCTCGAACAATACGCTCAATTTCAAATGTGTGGTAAAGCATGGTGTCAACGGCTCTTTCACCATCTGACTCCGGGTGCGGGGTTACTTCTTTGGGTTTTCCGAAGTAGAGTCCGCCGGTGAGTTCGCGAACAACGAGGAGGTCGACTCCGGATACAACTTCTTCGCGAAGGGTAGATGCACTGGTGAGCGAAGGATATACTTTTACCGGTCGGAGGTTGTTGTATAACCCCAGTTCTTTGCGAAGTTTAAGTAAGGCCTGCTCAGGACGTTTGTGAGCAGGGAGATTGTCCCATTTCGGTCCGCCAACAGCGCCAAGTAGCACAGCGTCGGCACTTTTACAGGCGGCAATCACATCATCCTTGATAGGCGTGTCGAAAGCATCCAGACTGGCGCCACCGATGAGGTAGGTTTCGGTTTCTAACTCGTAGCCAGCGTCGTCGAACATGGCTTTAAGCACATCAACAGCGGCTTCAGTTACTTCAACCCCAATTCCATCACCAGGAACCAGTACTAATTTCTTTTTATTCATCAAATCATTCCGCTTTTACGTGCATATTCAAATATTCCGCCGGCATCTACAATATCTGCGACATCGCCCAATGGTTGTAGTGGAAATGTTTTGCCAGTCGTTACATTCTTGACAATATTTAATTCTTTGTCGATTTCAACTTCATCGTATGTGCTGAATTCGTTACTTATATCATCAAACGATTCGTAAGGTATTACAAATCCGCCATCGACGGCGTTTCGATAGAAAATGCGTGCGTAAGTTGAGGCAATAACGGCTCTTGCTCCAGCCACTTGCAGTGAAAAAGGAGCATGTTCTCGAGATGACCCGCATCCGAAATTCTTTCCGGCAACGATAACTGTAAACTCTGATTCGAACTTGTCTTGAGGGGTGAACGGGATTCCGCCTTTGGGTAATCCAGATTGCGATTCTGGAACGCCGCTGAGGGAATATCGTCCGTAGTATCGTTTTTCATCTTCTTTTTCGAGGCTGTAAACGAGATGTTCAGCCGGAA
>JAIUMT010000216.1 GCA_022565415.1 Balneolales bacterium
CTTTCGCTTTATCCGGCTGATATCGCTCGTATTTAGCTGATGTCTTAAATGAAGTCTCGGCAACATCCCAGTTCTGTTCATAATATGCTTTCAAGCCGGTATCATAATGAGATAAAAAAAGCCGGTCTTCCACGGTCAGTTCGTCGCGGAACGCCACAATTTCATTCATAATTACGGGTTTACTTCTGCCTTTTACCACAATTTTATCGAGTTCACGAAAAACGCACGAATCGTCGGCTGCTTCGGCTTCCAGACGGGTGGCGTTTGTCACCATCACATACACACCGTAACTCTTCGCACCACTTTCGCACCGTGCAGCAAGATTCACATCATCGCCCATCATGGTGTAATTGAAACGCTTACGCGAACCCATATTTCCGGTAATCACATCGCCGGTGTTCAAACCTATCCGTGTTTGCATAAAGTGCACAATTTCGGGCCATTTATCCCCCTCAGACCGCCACTTTTCACGTAACTCAGCTTGTTCCTGAATCATCTTGAGGGCTGTTCTGCACCCATGAAGTGCATGATTTTCAACATCAACCGGGGCCCCGAAAATGGCTACAATCGCATCGCCAATATATTTGTCGAGCGTACCGGCCTCAGAAATAAGGATGTCGGTCATCGCGGTAAGGTATTCATTCATTAACTCGACGAGTTCTTCCGGAGTTAGTTTTTCCGAGAATGCCGAAAATCCTTGGATGTCGCTAAAAAATGCAGTTATGTGCGCTTTTTCCCCTCCGAGCCGGGGTTGTTGTCCCGATGCGATGATTCGATCTACCACTTCTGGAGCCACATACGAGCCAAACATCTGACGAATTCGCCGTTTTTCCTTCTCTTCAGCGAAGTAGCTGTACACAACCGCTGATATGTAGCCGATTACGAGGGCCATCACGGGTCCGACCATTTCAACGATGATGTTGTGCTGCACGAAAAGGTTGTACACGACAAGGAGGTACCCTCCGACCAATAAAACCCACACAAATGCACCTAATCGAACCGGCATGGCTATTGTTAGTCCTACGACGAGTAGTCCGGCCAAGAAGATCAACAATGTTGTGATTCTTATACTGGGCCTTGTGATGAAATTCTGATCGAGTATGGTTTGTAGCGCGTTGGCATGACTTTCGTAACCGGGCATGTTTCCGTTTGGAGCGAATGGCGTCGGATAAAAGTCATGAAGTTCGGGCATGGTGGAGCCCACGAGCACAATTTTGTCGCGAAATACGTCCTGGTGTAGAAGTCCAAATTCGGGGTCGTCGAAGGCGTTGATTTGGAAATCTTCGTCTTCGATGGTGGTGAAGAAGTCTTTGGTGTCGAGTACATCACTGAAGTTGAATTCGGGGAAGCTTCCTGGGTATCCGACGTAGTTGATGTGGAAGTTTCGGTTGTCCCAGCGGGGAATGGTTCGGCTGCCTAGCTGAAATCCATCCTCAGTGAAGTACATTTCGCTTTCGGAGATATTTTCGTGATAACGTAATATTTCCAGGGCGAAGGAGTAATATGTTTTGCCGAAATGTTGCACCGATAAGGGATAACGACGCAGGTATCCGTCCCGATCGCGGTTAACGGCCACGAAACCCCACTCATTCGGATTGGCATCACGAAGTAGTGGTATGGGTTGAACCAGTTGCTGACCGTCAAGAGCGGTGCGGACTTCCGCGTGTGAGGCTCTTTGCACCTCCCGACGCACATCTCCGGCCAAAATCACGTTTCCATATTGACTCAACGCCTCTGCGAATAGAGAATCATTTCCGGGGTTGTAGATGTCTTCTTTGTCGAATACAATATCGAGGGCTATTACGGCAGCGCCAGCTTCGTTCAGGTTATGAATCAATCGAGCATAGTACTCGGTCGGATATGGGAATTTCACAGGAAGTTCGAAATCGGATTGCTCACTTACCGCCACCAGTACAATCGGCGATTCATCTATCGGCAATGGGCCTCTCGTTTCGAACATCATATCGGTCCATTTTAACTCCAACGTGCGAAAAGGGGCTAAATCCGTTAGTAAAAACGCAATTAATCCCACAAATAGTCCCGCAATAATAGCACTTAGAATCGATTTGACACGCGTGGTTTTCATGAGTTAAAAGAAGTATGAATACCGAAACTGCAGAAAGTGGTCGTTTGGGATAGTCATCATTTGAAGACGAGAAACAACATTTGTGTAACTGCCTGATATCCGAAATTGATGCGCATCATGTAATCGATAGGTCGCACCAGTTGTAATAACATAAGATGTGCTTTTTTCGCGAGATGTACTACCAGGATCGGGCGCATAAACATTATCGAACGCATTTCCTGGTGTGCCGCGGTCGTCGACTCGGAGCGGTGTACTTTCTATTGAGCTTCCTAAAATAGCCGTTTCGGCATTTAGCGTGAGGGCTCCATCCAATAGCTGATAGTTTGCCGAAGCGTTTATTCCGGTAATCGTGACGTTCGTCAACCCGCCCTGACCTTCCGATTTTGTACGATTTAGATTGATGGATGCTCGCAAGGGCATCGATACAAACGATGAATTTACCCCCATCCCAAGACTGGTATTCACGAAATCTCCATATACAAACTGCTGATCCCGGGTGTTTATTCGATTCACCGACACGAAAACATCATGAGTGGCATAATCCAGGTCAATTGGTCGGGATATGTTTGCATTAAACTGAATGGTATTTTGTAACCGGGGGGTTGGCGCCGCAATGTAAACGACTTCACCATCTACTGTTGAAGTTGTAACATTTCTGACGGCTGCGCTGCGACCATTTCCAGGGAAAAATGGATTTGTCCAATTTTCGTTATTGTCGCGGTTGATGTAGCGGAGTCCGACCGTTACCCGTGGCAAACTCCTGTTGAGTGGAAACCAGCTAACCGTGCTTCCATATGTGCTCGAAACAGTGGTAGCATTGAGCTGATTATTCAGGTTATCCTCCAGGCGCTCATACAGCAGATTCACATAGACGGTATTGTCGAGTAGCCGGAGGCGGTCTGTGATGGTGTACCCAGCGATATCCCGGCGTAATCCGTTGTTCGCCACCGATACGAAATCCGGACCAATCCAACGATACTGGATGTTCGCGTTGTTTCCGAAATAGCTGAGTCCGAGTTGGGATTGATAGGCAAAAATGCTTCGCGGAATTCGAAGTTGGGCTTCATCATCTTCAATTCTCAAGGGCAAGGCATTCATGTTTTCGTTGATCACAATCAGCCACGACAATCGTTCGAATATACGTTCGGCTTGAGACGGAAGGGTATATCCGAGGTCTTCAGCAATTTCGTTTGAGAGGTAACCATCCGAAATATCGTTGTTTAATAAACTTACCGCCGCGTCGCCGGATAATCGAATGCGATTGTTATCAAAATTCATCTGAAGGTCTGTTGCCGTCACAAAGTTTGAGATTGGAGGAGTGGAGCTTCGTGTAATTTGCAGATCGTCGGGGTTGTTCTGAAGGTTCGAACGTTGTTCGTTGGTTAATGATCCCAGATAGGGTTGCATCCGAAATGAATCAAACTCAGTGAAATAGTCGATCGAATTTTCGTTATCTCGAACGCGTAATGCGTTTATGCCGAATTGGACTGATTGGAGGCTTCCGAAACTGATGCGTCCGCCTGAAATCGTTTGGCCGAACATCCCGGAACCATCGGGTTTTAATCCAAGTTGCCAGGTGGTGTCGGTCAGGATTGTGCCACCCGCAGTTTCTCTTTCCGTAATTACTTCAGTGATATCGGTGTATAGGGGTGTGATACTACGAGTCGACTCACCGTGAAGTACCTGAAGTTGAAGTCCATGACCGGGAGTTGCGACATAGGCATTTATCCCCAAAATTCGCCGGCCGGCCATTAGAAGAGGGTTAATTGTCGGATAAACATGTCCGAGTTCGAGTCGGGCAAAATCCGAATAGCTGATGTGCAGTCCATATCGGTTCTGAGGTTGCAGGCGATTCGATTCCTGGGAGGTTAGCATTCCATTCGCTGAATAATCGAGCTTTCCCGAACTTCCGTACACGTTGATGCGTCCGCGTACGAAATCATACTGTTGACCGGCGTTGACCTGGTTTCTGGCTGTGAGTTCCACGTCGCCAACGAATGGGTTTTGCCGTGATTCAAAGCGATCGGGTAAAGTGCCTGGTGGAACGACATTAAACTGCCAACTGATGATTTCGGTTTCTGAATCGCCGTTAATATATATTAATCGGGCTGTTTGCAGTCCGAGTTCTATTTCTTCAGGAACATATGTTATGAGGAAAGGCGAAACGGATGCCACAGATGTTATGTCGATATCGTTCAGAAAAAGGCGAAATCCGTCGGCATTAATTACGTCACCGGGATAAAAAAAGGAAATTGCGATCAACGCATCAGACTGACTAATAGCCTCGTTCGGTCGCGGAGAGAGGATCCGATAGTCAATTCGCTGTGTGGTTCCTTCGATTTCGGTGCCTGTTTGCGTTCTGATGGGAGCCTGAATCGGGTTTCCGGATGCGTCGTTAACTGGATATGATAACGAGGCTCCATCAGGAAAATCGATTTGTATGTAGTATTCGAATGTGTTGCCTCGTAGTTGGTCGGCTGGAATTTGCACTTCAAATGCATCTCGTACGAAGCGAGCCGCTACCCGTCGGTATGTGAGAGCGCCATCTGTGCGATAAAAAACACTGGCTTCGTCAATTGACTCGGGAGTTAATCCAATCAGGCTAAATTGGATCGTAAGTTCACGTCCCTCTTCGACAGCAGAGAGTTCCTGGTGAACAATTTGAATCTGGGCTTGTGCACTAATGGTAAGCGAAATCCCCAGCACTATTCCAATAAAAATGTGTTTGTATAGTCGATACAATTTAAACCCCTGAAAACATAATTAGTGAACGGCCCGAAAAAACTGATAGGGAGCCCGAAGTTTACTGAATATATATCAGAAATAGAACCTCTTACCGTGCTTCAATTGACGCTTTGAGATACCCCAAGTGCTAATTTTCGAAATATGGTATATCGATTTCTCTTATTTCCCCTTCGCTATTCATCAAACGAATTCGCAAAATTGATGGCGTAGATGCTTCTTCCAGGCGTACCTCTTCTCGTTCAAGCCTGCGTATTTCACGGCGCGAAACTCGTTGTGTCCGAATTCGCTGACCGTCGGCTTCAACCACCGCCCTTCTGCGTTGATTTAGCGAAACTGTTTGTCCCGATTCCATTGCTGTGACTTCGACCTCGCCAGAAAAACAAATAAATGTTGATGTTCCATCGGGATTAATTGTAGTAGAAAACTGCGTTCCTTTTACAGCTGCTACTGCGGTTTGGGTGCCGACTTCGTATTCACTTTGCCGACCCGAAACATTAAGATTAATAGACCCGTTTTCGACATCGATACGCGAGTTTAGTCCGCCTCTGTCATTTACATCACCCCGAATAATCAACATCGAATTTGGACGAACTCGCACGAGACTGTTATCGACCAATTGAACGACGGCATAACCATCACTCTCCGTTCGCAATGTATCACGGTCGTAGAGTTCATGCGCAACACGCGCTTCTACCCAAACTGGTTGGTCGGAGTCGCTCACATTCACAGTCGGACGAAATCGCCGTACTATAGCCAACGGCTGTCTGACGTCGTTATTTACTGAAACAACTAGTTCAGCTTTTACAAAACCTGATTCCTCACCAGAACCTGATGCAACTGCTGCATGAAGCGGATGTACACAAATCAGAAATGCAAAGACTATGATATTTCGAAAAAAAGGATTCATTTGTAAGCGGGATCAGGGATTTGCCAGTTTAATATTGCCTTGTTGCAAATCGGCAGCAAACTCTTCAAGCTTGTTAAGCATAGCTACTCCCGTATACGTTATACCATCTATCTGAATTGATCGGATTTCATAGCCGCTTTCGATGAGCTGTTGAAGC
>JAIUMT010000217.1 GCA_022565415.1 Balneolales bacterium
ACTCTGATACAACTTGATTAGCTTGAGTATCAACTTGGAAACTTAACGTCGTTAATGAGGCACCTGCCAAAACACCGATTTCAGTGCGAATTCTTTCTCTCTCTTTCTGAAATGTAACATCTGATGTTGTGCAGGTGTAGTAATATTGAAAGAGATTTGTCAGGCTTTTTTGCTTGTAGGACGCTTTTTCGAGTCTCGGAATCATGGATTCACACTCATTTAGGTAAAAATTCAGCTGACCTAAATAACCATTATTCTCGAATACTACTCGTTTGCCATTTTGTTGCCTCAAATACCTTTTGTAAATAAGCAATGTGAATTCTGAGTCTTGTTTGATGTAGAAGTTCGATACTTCGGATTTATGGTAATAGAATAAGCTTTTGTCACCTCTGATGAGGGTTTGCAGAAACGTCGTATCAACTTTTATGTTTAACTGAGGATTGTCTTGCAATCTTGATGTTGCTGTTGGAGAAATTTCGGTCTCAACAATTGCACTAACATAGATTTCACCCTCAACACCAAATTCAAGAATATCCATCGGTCTGAAGGAAGTGGCTCTGTCATCGATGCTAGTTTTGAACGAAACTCGGTCAGGATTGTGTCTCCAGTTTCTGTAATCTACATAGCCGTTCAAGGTATCGGCGCTATTCGTGATAATATATCCCGGAATGAAATTCTCTTGTGAAAAGGCAGATTGATAGGATAGTATTGCAATAAGCAACAATCCGAATTGTTTAAATCGTGTAGTTAAGTTCATAGAGTTACTTTAATTCAAACTTGGCAAAGATAAGTATTGGATTTCCATCATCGTCGCTATTATTCAGAATATTCTGAAGAGTCGGATCTATATTTGTGCTGTTTTGTTGTAAATCATACGGATAGACCACGCCCACTATCCAATCATCTTGGGTTGCCACCGGTCGAAAGGGCCATCCAATTTCGTTCTCTACAAATTCAGATATATTCGCTGACTTCTCGGACGTCTTATCGAAGAGATACGCAAATCTGTCTCTTTCGTAAACATAGTTCACGTAAAGATTGCTGCTGGTTTCGTAAATATCTGCAGAGACAACAAACTCGTCGTGAAGACCTCGATTAAAAATCTCGTTCATATTTTGAAATGAGGTACGTAGAAAACTTTCGGGCACCCAAAGCCTGCCAAAGTCGAGCATGTACTGTGGCTCTACTACAAAAGAATCCTCATCTCTATCGATTTTGTAAACAATGTTTGAATTAACAGGTCTTGAAAACAAGCCTTCACTCGTTTCAAAAAAGGATCTGTTGTTCAAGCTAGTCAGGATTAAAGCCGCACTACTAAATGGCACAGATTCCTGGATGATTGAGCTCGTTTTTAGGTCAAAAAACTTGTAATGATTTTTGCTCTGATTTGCCCTCCCTCTTCCAGCTGCAAAAACACCGGTTTCGTTGTCGAAAAAATGCACCCACTGAATCCCCTCAGCGGTAAAGTTGGTAAATTGAGTGTCCATATGTTCGCCAGTGAATCGATCAAAAAATAAAAATCTAGCAGCGGTGACAATTATTATCCGGTCATCAGTTACAACAAAATCGTAAATGAATTCAAACTCACCCGGACCGCGACCTGGTCTGTCGATAGCAAAACGAAACTTACCAGAATCGTCATATACCGTTATTTTAGGTCGACTTCCATTTGGATTCATATCTAAAATGTAAATTTCAGAATCGCGGAAAATAACTTTTCGAATATTGAGAAAAAAAGATGTGCCGGGAGATTCAAGAGGAATGTATTTAAAGTCAGCCACTACATCTTGCGCACTGATTTGCGTCGCTTGAAGCGGGCTGATTGAATACGATGGGATGTCCTGTAGAATAGTCGACTCTTCATTAGCCGTGACGAAACCAGATAAGAGAATGAGTATGACATACCAAGGCTTATGTAAATTATTCATTAATGACGACTGTATAGTTAGAGCTATGACGGACGTGGCATTTGCGCTATCGACCTTTCGAAATAAGTTAATGCAATTGACCTAATTCACAAACTGTAAACTTAACTAATTGCCTGGTGCGAGTTCAACTAAAATATCGGGGCTGTTTTTCAAGTCTCAACAACATGCCAGATATTCATAAAAAAACCTCCAAGGGGTTTGACATCCTTGGAGGTCGTTTCCAGTGAATCATTACTTATCAGCTTTTACTAATATCTTACCATTTGTAATTGGATGAGTCGCTTTTGCATCCACAGGATCGCCCATCTGATTATCATACACAACTTGTTGCGTTGCCGAATCAACCAATCGTATTCGATATTTATCGGCGACTTTATTCCTTCCTTTTGACTGTTCTTCTACAACATTGATGTAGAAGTGATATGCTCCACTACCGTTTATTCTGCCTGTCCCAGTCACAATTGCTGTATTTTCGACAATGAATACTCGGTTTAGAGAAGTGCTTTGGAAGTCAATATTGCCATTCGCAAATTTGAAAACAGCTGTGCCTTGCAACTGCCCATCCTTTTTGACCCGTGCATTCAACCTAAATTGAGCACGTCCAGATTTGTTTACATCATTCATAATGGCACCTTTCGGTGAGTCAATAAATCCGGCGCCATTAGTGAAACCAGAAGTGGAAGAGGCTGCAGATTTGATCTCGTAATAGTAGATATTCCAGTTTCCATCTCGGTTGTCTTGCCATACAATTCGGTTGCCCGAGATATCTGGGTTAATTTGAGCAGCACTACTATTTGTTACCTGATGTTCAGCTTTGGTCACTAAATCATAATAATAGATATTCTCATTACCATCTCGCTCATCTACCCAGACGATGTAATTCCCCGAAATCACTGGTCTTGTCTGATCGCTGGAATTTGACGTGATTTGTGTTTCTATACTTGTTGAAAGGTCATAAAAATAAATATCCCAATTACCGTTTCGATTGTCTTGCCAAACAATACGATTACCATCTATTGATGGGTGAGTGGAATTATAGTTTTGGTTGAAGGATATTTCAGTATATGAATCGGTGAGAAAATTATATAATCGGACATTTTGACTGAACCCATCATATTCAGACAATACTACCAGGTTTCCCGAAATATCGTAACCGGTTTTAGGTGAATGCTCATAACCTACCGTCTGAGTAGCACTTGAGTTAAGGTCGTATGCATAAATAGTCCATCGAAAGGTTTCCCAGATGATACGATTTCCGGAAACCTTAGGCACGATGTCATTATATGGCTCTGGCGAGTCCGAAATTTGAGTTTCGGTTGAAGTGGCCAAATCATACATGAATATATCTTTGGAGTCCATACTTCGATCATCAGACCAAACGATCTTACTTCCAGCAATCGCAGGGTGGGTCTGATTATTCGGATTATTTGTTATTTGTGACTCTGTGCCTGATAGTACATTGTACAGGAATATACTATAGTTGTTGTTTCGATTGTCCTGCCAGACAATCCTATTCCCGTCAATTGCCGGGTTAATATGTGAAGCCGTTCCACTTGATGTTATCCTGACTTCCCCATCGAGAATCTGACTTAACATAAGCGGCGCTTCCATTTGTATGCCATCTAGCTCATGAGATGAAAACGGGTTTGATGATTGCTCACATCCGTATATGATACCCATCATGAGTATCACTGCAAATAAGCCGGTAATTTTTGGCTTTTGAAAAAAAATAGTATTCTTCATTATGAACCTCACTTGTTCGTATTTGTCTGTTTATGTATATATGCACCAATGCATTAGGGAGGGGCTCTCTTTTGTTAAAACGTGGTTTGTGCACTACCACGCATATCTGAATTTCGGGAGAAATTTGGCAATAGAATGTTACACGGGGTCAGTTATTATTTATACAATTAACAGGTGATTGAGGGGGGAGTAAGCATCACCTAAAATTCGACTTGTAAACGGGCATAGTTTAGTGCGTACTGGAAATCATCTCTCGTGAACTAAATATACGACAACTATAGAATCAATAGCGATTGAATAGTTTTCGCTGAAGAAATAGTAATTACCGAATCCAATACCGAATACGTAATTTGATTGAATCGCAAATGTGGTTATCGTTCGTCAGCCAGTTCTTTGACTAAAGACAATCTCCAAATTTCACAAATGCTGTCAAAGTTAATCCGGGCATTTGCAGGACTAGTGCTTGGTAAATGAACATATTCGATCCCATTATATCTATCAAAATACCTGTCATAAAGGTCTTTTGATTTAGTCCCGTTGAAACCTATGATTTTCAAGTTCTTGTGCTTGGCAATAAAGCCATCCAGATCGTTAGGTTCCACATTTTCAATTGCACTGTCGAGACTTCCTTTTCTATTGGCTTTATGAGCTACGTCCCACACGCCAATTTTTGATTTTAGTAGGAGTTCTACTTTATCGGAATAGGTTAGTGGTAGCTGATTTCCAGTTATAGTCGAAATTATCTTCCAGAATCGATTCCTTGGGTGACCATAATACTCGCCAAGTTCAATTGATTTGTCCCCTGGCATAGATCCTAAAATCAGAATAGTTATGTCAGCATTCGAAACCGAATCGAATGACGTTTTTAAATAAGTTGAATCAGGACTGGTCATAACTCTGGGAAACTTTTCTGGTCAGTAATTTTGAGTTTATAGATAATGTAGCTTTTGAAAATGTGGTATCAAATGGGGCTCATTCAAAACATGCTTATTGTGTGCTACTGAGGCAAATACTTGGATGCTCTAATCAATACTACAATCAGCAAGCAAACTTAATTGAAAAACTGCGTGCAATTGCAAATTTTCGGGCATATTCCATTCACGTATCGGCTCTAAAATTAGTCCACCAAAATAAGAGTCGAATTCACCCTCTGATATTACTGAGATATCTCGCTTTGTAATTATGTCGACAACTTTAGCAGAATAAATGAAATAATCTTCATTAAAACTATATGTAGGTACCGGACCAATTGTACATGCATAAATTGTCGAGTGAAGCACAAGAGTCTTTATAAAAGCTAGTAAGAAGAGGATTTTTATCATGCTAGTTTAAAACCTTTTCCTAAAAGTAATATTTCGGCCTTTCGTTTGTGATGCGAACATTTCGGTTTAAGTTAATGCAACTCTACGAAATCGCAAACTCAAAAACTGAACAAACGCCCCGTGGCGATTCTGCATGCGCTGAAAATCTAACAATGCAATTTCTGTTCTTTGGCTTATTGAATACTATTTGATGAGCGTCATTTTGCGGGTTTCAACATGATTACCAGTATGCAAACGATAAATGAACACGCCGCTTGGGTAATTTTGCGCATTTAAACGTACTACATGTCTGCCGCTCTGTTGCACGTCGTCGACTAACACATCAATGGTTCTTCCTAAAACATCTATAATTTCTAAGCGAACATGGTGTACATCAGCCAGTTCATAAACAATAGTTGTACTGGAATTAAACGGATTGGGGTAGTTCTGATTCAGTGTTACCTGTGTCGGAGTATCATGTTCATCAAGGATTGATGTATTTGTAGGGTCGTATTTATCCATCAGGTGTTGAACGTTGTCAGCGATAATTGACTCAGTAATGTAACTTGTCCAGAAATTGCCTGTAGTTGCAAAAGATATTACCCCATAAGACACCCACTGACCGTTCTGATATAATAAAACCGGACTACCACTTTGCCCGGGGTTGGCATGTCCATGGGCAAAAAAGTACCTAGAATCAACTTCTCGCAGTTTGTTTTGAGAAAAGAAGAGCGTATCGGCGTTATACATGCTTCCATATTTGTTTGGGTATCGCTCTGCCCAGAAATGCCTTCCTGGATATCCGAAAGTCAGAAGTCTCGAATCTGAGGGTATATTTTGCATCGCTGAGGCACTCATCTTTACAGTTCCTGTGAGTTTGCCAACAGGTTCAGTAAGTCTGAAAAAGATTATATCAG
>JAIUMT010000218.1 GCA_022565415.1 Balneolales bacterium
CTTGATTCCATTTGAGATTTACATTGTAGGTGTGTTCTTCGGGCAAATTCATAGTTCGATACCTTGAGTAAAATGTAGTTTCATTATGGCTACAATTTACTCAAGATAGAAGGGCTAATGAGTCACAAATGTTATACAACTATAGACAAATATTGCGGTTCAATCATAAGGAGAAGATAAATTGGACTTGTTTGTCTGGATGCTTGCAGAAAACTGACGTGCGGTTAATTGAAGCTTTTGCATAGTTCTATCGGTTTTATTTATTGTTGGTGCAATTGAAATCCAGATTAGTTTATCATAAAAGCAAAAACTGGATCGGCAGCCGATATAGCATCGATTGTTTCCATGTAATGGTTTACAAGGGAAAGAGGGTCTTTTGAGGTGGATTTTGTTGTTTGCAACAGGTAAGGAGGTTCTATCATGGGCAGCCGGATAAGGTGGTCATTTGTTTTCAGGCTGTCCAGCATAGCTAGTTCCTCCTCTTCCGTGTACCCATCATTGAAGGTGATCATGATGCGGTCTGCAATCATTAAAGGCTGCGAGAATTCATTCATAAAAACCGGAAGGACATATTTAACTTCGGGTCGATTACCCAATGCAGGAAGTGTTGTATCTCCGTAAGTGGTGTAATATGCCTCTGCCGGCAGTTTTTCTACTCTGGCAAAAACATGCTTGGTAGGGAATACCCGGCTATGATAGAATAGGTCATGTTCATCAAGTATTTCGTACAGCTGCTCTTCTTCAAGCTCCTCGTAAAACTCTATAGAAAGAAAATTACGGTTTCTTGCCCATGGCACCTTTTCCATATCTGACATATAGATAAAGTAGCCGTCCTCACATCCGAAATCTTCAAATGCTGGAAGTTGATCAAAAGGAGGCATTTCGGCTAGGGCACAAGGACCTTGTTCCATATCGGCATTATGGGTTCCGCAAGCGATAGTCAGCAAACTGATACTTAATATTGTTGTAATGATATGTGTTTTAGATAGATGCATGTTTAAAAAACTCAGATATGTAAGGTGGTCTATACTTTTAGGAATTTAATACTCCCATCTTTAGTACCATGTTGTTAGAATTAATATTTAGTGGTTTTGTTTCATTATTGAACAACTCTTTCGGTTTGTGTCGATTATTGCCTTAGTGCCAATTATGGTTGCATCGTTTGACAAAACATTAAAGGCCTCTTCGCATCTCAAGCCTATTGCTGGCTGGATACTGATACACATAACGTTGTTTGAAGGTTCGGAATTAACGCTCAATTTAAATATTGGGTTTATGCAACGTAACACATTATTGTCGTGAAAATGACGAAAAAGTTGATTTTTTATATCACTGCAAATTGATGTTTAAAAATCATTAGTCCAGAATGGAATTGTCAGGAATCTATTAACTACACAATATGACTAATCCGTTATTTCACTAATTAGTAATTAGAGTACTAATTCACTAATCCGCTAAGATAAATCCACAACTAATTAGCAGTCAATGAATTCCTCTTTTTTAACACATCTGAAATAAGATGCATTTCTCTCCGATAAATTAAAATCGGGTACTCATACGTCTCGAGCCCGATAGTAGTACCGCAAACGAAACTTAACTTAAGAAACCTCATTTCTACGGTAAATCCAAATTAATTTTCCGAGAACACACTATACATTCAAAACAACATACAGGTAAACTACCCCCCCCAGTGACTTAACAAGCAAGTCCTAACACTAATACTAGTTCGTTTAACTAGCTTTTTCTTGGGACGATTAAGCCATTTGTCAACAATCGATTAGATTGCACCAAACCGCTTTCCAAATATTAATTGAACTAGCTGATGTAGTAATTCATCGGAGCCCGGGAAAAATCAAAAGTCGGACTCCGATACTAAATTCAACTACTCAACTGTAATCACAACCGGAATCGTGATTTCGCTCCCTCCGCGGATGCGGGAATCGTCTGTGATTACCAGTTCGAACTCGTTTCGACCACGGGTCACATCCAGCCGCACCTCAGCGCCCTCGGCAACAACCTCCCCGCCGACCACGCGCCACCCATAACGCACCACATCTGCCCCCGACCGGGTCACCCCCGGAGCCCGAACCAACACCGAACTATTCACCGGATTCCAATCCACCTCGTAGCTCAGCTCCGACTCCGAAGCCCGCAAACGCTCATAAACCGGAATCTCAAACCCATACACAGCCAAAATCGCCTCACCCGCACCACGCGGCTGCCATCCCACAAACAACCGACCATCCCGAGCCGACCAAAACGCAGCGGCCTCAAGACCATCCGCATCGGAGATCCCCGCGACCAGATCCTGCCCCACCGTCAACATCACATCGGCGCCCCACTCCCCGGAATCCACAATCACATACCCATCCGGTAATCCAAGATCGGAAGCGCTCAAACGCTCGCCCTCGATTATCGCCCAAGGCAGGGCAGGTCGCACCGGCCTCGACTGACCAACCAGTAGCACCTTACTCACCGACTTCACCGAATTAGCAAGACCAAGGCCATCATCCTGAGTGAGTACAACCTCATAGCGGGCAGCACGAGCTGTGAATTCAAGTGTGCGACCGTCATCAGCAAGGGACATATTCTCCGAAAGTGATCGTTCAGGAGTCGAGCCATCCGTATCTGGTGAAACAGAACCGGAGCCACTCGCCACAACAGCTCCATTCACCGTCCAGCTAGAAGAAAGGCGATTGTCCGACAAGTCTGCGATTTGATCCGCTTGCAGACGCACCTTTTCACCGCTGTACACCACACCGGGCAACTCAAAAGCCGGAACAGGAGCCGGATTCACAAAAACCTCACCCGACAAGCGCACTTCGCTGTTTCCGACCCCGGAATTATCGCGGGCAATTAGCTCAACAATATGATTTCCGTGCGTAAGTACCGGCAACGGAGTGGTGAGTCCGCGACCAATTTCTTCGCCATTGAACTTCCAAATATATGTTTCGATGTACCCATCTCCGTCGCGGCTGCCATCCGCCGAAAGGCGAAATGGTGTAAACTGAGGCCATTGCTCAGGCAAATTCCAGACCAATTCCGGAGAAGCGTTCACATGAATAACACGGGTTTCGGTGTTGAGACTACATCCGGCATCATTATCGGTGTTGATGGTTAGTTCTACCTCGTAACGTCCGGGAGAGTCGGGGGTAAACGACTGACGCATACCCGACATTTCGGCGTATGATTCGCCATTTTTGCGGATTACCCATGATACTCCTGTGATGGTATCGGCTGTTTCCGATTCGCTGGCATCCAGTGAAATTGCAGTACCCGGACTCACCACCGAAGGAACCTCAAAACGTGCTCGCGGGGCCGCAACCACGGTAACCATAGCTGTCGCCTGGGAAATATTCGGGCAATTTCCCGTTCCAGATCCGGTAATGGTGAGGGTTACGCGGTACGTGCCCGGACGAGTAAATAAATGCGTTGTTTTCTCGCCAACCGCTGTATTCATATCGCCAAAATCCCAGCTATACGAACCAATCATACCGTTAGGATCGGAGCTTCCGCTACCGTCGAACACCACCGGACTATTCGCACAAACGGTAAACTCGTGCGACTGAATTCGGGCCTGAGGCGAACCTTCGATAATAACGGGAATTTCCTGTACGGTTGGCGTTTCTGAAAATCCGTCGTCTAGTGTGATTCGGGCTGTGTATGTGCCCGGATTACTGTAACTATGCACCGGATTCGCCTCCAGACTGGTGTTTCCATCGCCGAAATCCCACATGGTTTGGAAACTATCCCCATCGGGATCAAAGCTTCGGGCGCTCGAAAAGATGATGACCTGATCGGTGCACGATTCAACTCCGCTGTCGACCACAGCCACGGGCGGACGATTAAGCAACACTTCCAAACGCTCGGTTGTCACGGAGTTCGAAAGTCCCTCGCCGTCGTCAACGCGCAAGCTGATGGCATGAATTCAGGGTTCCGGCGCCGTCCAGGTAAAGGCCGCTTCAGAGCGACGAGTACCATCGGGCAAAATCCACGTAAATGCAAGGTTATCGCCATCCGGATCGTAACTTTCGGAAGCGTCGAGGTACACTTGTGTGTTATTTGAACGTACCTGGGTATCGGTAACTACTATAGGCGATTGGTTTACGCGGATGAACCCCTCTTCTGTAGTTATGGAGTTAGACAGACCTTCTCCGTCGTCGGCTGAAACCGTGAAGTAGTAAATACCCGGATTTTCGAATGTTCGGTTGACGGATTCGCCTTCGAGCGTCGTGCCGTCTTCGAATTCCCAGGTAAATGCGAGGTTCTCGTTATCGGCATCGTAGCTTCCGGAAGCACTGAATTCGGTTCGCTGCGCGGGGGCGGTTACGACCGGATTGTTGCTCCATTTCACAACAGGGGCATGATTTACGCGCACCGTGACAGAAGCATTGCCGGAGGCGTCATCAAACGGAGAGCTGTCCCTAACCGTTAGGTTAATCTGATGTAAACCAGGTGAATCAATTTGGTAACGAAGGTCTTCTTCCTTGCCGATAACTTCTCTGTTTCGGGTCCAGCGATAGGTTAGCGCAGTGCCGTCTGGATCAAAACTTCGGCCTCCCCCCACTATAAACGCTTCTCCCGGCGCAACCACATCGGGTCCGTCGATTAGCGCCACCGGATTCTTATTCACACGCACATCATGCGTCACAGACTGACGACTATTCGGAACTTCAGTACCATCATCAACGGTGAGGCGTACCGTGTAACTGCCATGATCGGCAAATGTATGCGTTATTTGAGAACCTGTTCCCGTGTTTCCATCCCCAAAATCCCACTCGTACGATACAATTTCCTGATCGGAATCGGAGCTTTGTGTCGCATCGAAGCGAACAATCGGATTATTCGTGTGCTCGGTAGCTGCAATTACCGGAACCGGAGCGTCGTTTACGCGCACTTCCCGAACCAACTCCTGACTCGAATTCTCAACACCCTCTCCGTCGTCGACCGTTAGGGTTACCGCATACAAACCAGGCTCATCGAATGTGATCTGGTTCTGAACCCCACTTAGTGTCCGCCCGTCTGAAATACTCCATGAATAGGTCAACTGATCTCCATCCGGATCGCTCGAAGCCGAAGCATCCAGACTCAGATTTTGTCCCGGTGCCAAAAACGTAGGAAGCGCGAATTCAGGCACCGGAGCCGCATTCACTTTGTACGTCACTTCGGTCGAGTACCGGGCATTCGCCGTACCCGTCTGATCGTCGGCAGTTAAGGTGATACCATACCGGCCCGGCTCCTCATGCGACACCACCACATCTCTGCCGCGCCCCTCTCCTACCAATCCCGCTCCTTGCCAGGTAAACCGAACATCATCGCCATCGGCATCCAGATCGTTCGTTACCGAAACCCTGGCTTCTACTCCCCTCGCAATCACCGATTCGTACGCGATTTCGGCGTAAGGCTGGGTGTTTACTACAATCGGAAGATATTCGATCGTTTCGGTGCAGTTGGCATCAGGCTGGGTGTCGTTTAGCACAAGCCGAACGTCGTATCGCCCCGAAACCGTCGACGCAAAGGTAAACTGCGGACTACTTCCGCGGAAATCATCGTTCACAAACCATTGGTACTGCAAGTCGCGGCCTTCCGGATCGTACGACATGGATGCATCCAGTGTTATTCGCTCGCCCGGCGAAATGGTCGGACGATAATTGTTTACCTGTGCAAAGGGCGGTGCGTTTACGAGAACATCACCCTGTGCTACTACAAATCGCGGCACGTGCCGGCCCCGGGTTGGAATGAGTCCGCGGTAGGCAAATTCTCCATAATCGGGAAAGGTGTGCTGAAACGAGGCGCCTGTAAATGTGTTGTTGTCGATCGACCATTCTGTTCGGGCAACATCCAACGAAAAGCCCC
>JAIUMT010000219.1 GCA_022565415.1 Balneolales bacterium
AAACAACGGTTGTATCAGGCGGTAGCCACTTGCCGATATTGTAAAACACATCGTCGGTTATGGTCTGTGTTTTGCGCTCATATACGAGCAAGCGGGCGTGGTCGCGCGGACTGGCCGGGCGTTGGGCAATGAGCTCTTCTGGTAGTTCGAAATCGAAGTCGTTTAATGTGTACATGGCGCACAAAATACGCACATTTCAGAACCGGTGCTGTATTTTTGAGTTGGGTTGTAAGGTGTTTTCTTGTCGAAAACGTGATGCTGGGTTTCTAATACGAATTAATACTTAGAACACGGATGGCTGTATTTACATCGCATGGTTGATATTAGATAGCTAATACGAATTAATGTCCGAGTATAGAGCAGAACATCAACTTAAGGAATGCTGATTTTAGATAGCTAATACGAATTAATGCCCGTGCGCACTTGCAAGAAAGGTGACTATAGCTCGGACCATGCTTTCGTTGATGTGTGTAAAGGTCAAAGCGTTCTAACATTTAAGGGTTTTGCCGTTAGCGTAACCTCTTGCACCATAATCACACTTGCACTATAATAGTATCCTTAATCTTAGCCCACGCCCAAACCAATACCGCCATGTTTACACGCATCAAACGATCCTGGTATTTACTAAAAGGATCCATGCACGTTCTCAACCAAGACCGCGAATTACTCGTTTTTCCGCTTATATCGTCTGTATTTTTGCTGTTGATTGTTGGCACATTCGTAATTCCGTTATTTTGGGCCACCGATTTCTTCTCGCCCGAAACCATGTCGTCGACCTCAAACACCTTCCTCTATGTGCTGATGTTCTTATTTTATCTGATTTCGTATTTCATTACGTACTTTTTCAACGCTGCAATTATTTCCTGTGCGATTTTCCGAATGAAGGGCGGAAATCCGAATCTTAAGGGCGGTTTTGAGGCTGCCAAGGCTCGAATCGTGCCAATTCTGGGCTGGGCGCTAATATCCGCAACCGTCGGATTCCTTCTCAAAGCTTTGCAAAATAAATCGGGTACGGCGGGTGCAATTGGTACCGGAATTCTGGGTGTCGCCTGGTCGGTCACCAGTTATCTCGTAATTCCTATTATCGTGATGGAAAACCGGGGTCCAATCGATGCTTTAAAGGAATCAGCCGCTCTAGTGAAGAAAACCTGGGGTGAACAAGTCGCCGGAAACCTCGGACTCGGACTATTCATGATGCTCGTTATGATTCCGGCTTTAATCGTCATCCCCCTGGCAATATTCTTTTCCGGTAGTGAAATTATTATGATGATTGCTTTCAGTGCACTTATCCTGTATGCCGTTTTTGTTTCGTTGGTTCAATCTACCCTAACCGCAATTTTTGACTCGGCATTGTACTTGTACGCACGCGAAAACTTCGTATCGGATGGGTTCAGCGGAAGCGTTCTTCGTCAGTCACTTAAAGAGGTATAAGTATTGAATTAAGAGTCTTTACAACCCGACTCCATTATTATATGTAGATTGTTCAACACATTAAGGTCACCATCCTACGATAATTTCATTCAAAGCTTTCATTTATGCGTTTATTATCTACTATACTTCCGCTACTTCTAATCGGGCTCTTGCTGTCGTCTTGCTCGAATGATGGACTCCCATCCACCTCCGTTACATACGATTTACTTATCGAGAATGCCCGAATTGTGGATGGAACCGGCGCGCCGGCCTACGATGGTTCGATTTTGGTCGCAGACGGATTGGTTATCTATGCCGGAAAAGCCAACCTGAGCGATTATACTGCCAACGAACGTCTCGATGCAGCTGGACGAGTAGTTTCCCCCGGATTTATTGACGCCCATGCGCATGGAAACGCTGAAATGAACCCTCTCTTTAGAAACTTCTGGTCGATGGGGGTAACTAGCATCGGTCTCGGAATGGATGGTAGAAGTCCGGGCATCGACGATCTTCCTGACTGGTTTCAGCGCGTCGAGGAGGCGCGTCCCGCTGTGAATATTATCCATTTCGTAGGCCACGGAACTGCCCGAAATCATGCAGAATTGCCCATGGAAAGGGGAGCAGCTACTGCCCAGGATCTCGCACGACTGACCGAACTAATCGATTCTCAGCTCGAAGCCGGATCTTTTGGAGGCTCAACCGGTATCGAATATATACCTGGTGTTTTCGCTAATCGCGAGGAGTTAGCCGCTGTCGGACAGGTAGTTTCGCGCCACGACGGGCTCATCACCAGCCATATCCGAAATGAAGACGATGATGCCGTGAAAAACTCCGTTCGTGAGTTAATTCAGATGGGCGCTGATGGAAACGCCCGGGTAAACGTGTCGCACATCAAAATTGTGTATGCGAACGATTCGAACAGTGCGGAGGGTGTTTTGGCTGTGATGGATAGTGCCCGCGCAGCCGGAGTCGAAATTACTGCGGATGTATATCCGTACACTGCCAGCTTTACTGGAATCGGCATTTTGTACCCGGATTGGGCGCTTCCCCCGAACGATTTTGCCCAGGTTAAACGCGATCGCCGCGACGAGTTGGCCGAATATCTGCGTAACCGCGTAAATCGAAGAAACGGTCCGGAGGCCACATTGCTAGGTACCGCGCCCTGGAGCGGTCGCACTCTGGCCGAAATCGCTGAAGAAATGGAACTTCCGTTCGAAGACGTTCTGATTGATCACTTGCCCCCGGGCTCTGCCAGCGCCGCGTATTTTGTGATGAACACCGATGTAATGCGACGATTCCTGCAAAATGAGCACGTCTCGGTGTCATCCGACGGATCGCCAACCATGCTGCATCCAAGAGGCTACGGATCTTTCGCCCGAATAATTCGTCAGTTTGTGGTTGAGGAAAACGCGATTACGATTGAGGAGGCTATTCAAAAAATGAGTAGCAAGACTGCAGCAACGATGCGTTTGGATGTGGATCGATCCCGAACTGCAGCTCCTAACGCACCGGTCACACCATCCGTTACAGAAGAAACAGCAACGGATGTTCTCTCCGATGAAGGCGATGTTGCCGTTAGTGAAACCGGTGGAGCTATTGCAACTGATGTGCATTCTGATCTCAGATTAACCCCACGCGGGTTGCTCAAAGCCGGATTCGCAGCCGATATACTCGTATTTAATCCGGCTCAGGTGCGCGATACTGCCACATTCGAAGAACCGCATCAGTACGCAACCGGATTCGATTTTGTGTTTGTAAACGGGGTTGCGGTTCAGGCCAATGGCGAACCAACGGGTGCCCGTCCCGGATTAGTATTGCGGCGAAAATGATTTGCGATTTTGTAGCGTTCATCGTTAATGAGGGGAGCTGTTTCGGATCAGCATTTTGAAGATCCAAAAGCACTCCTCGGCTCCGAGTTCATAGATAACCTTTTGGCTCAAAATTTTCGAAGTGTCACTTTTCGATTAAACTTGCAGAGCACTGGCTCGATATCAAATAAAAAGCCGAAAGGTTACCCTTCGGCTTTTTATTTGGGGCTACAAAAGTGCTGTGCCTGCGGTCTAAAGATAATACCCAGCTATTCTACGTGAGTAATCCTTCAGCGCAAAATCTTACTTAAGTACAGAAATTCTACTGCCGGGCTCCGATTTCGATTTCGTACAACCTGCGTTGCTCGGCTACGAATTCAGCTCGTTCTACAGTGCGCTCACGTTCCAACGCATCGCCCGGCTCAAGCTGGTGCTCCCACTCAAATTCCTTTCTCCACCAGTTCAGTGAACCATCTTTCCCAGCTGCGAGAACGGTATATCCGGGTTTGAATCCGCGCCAGTTACCGCCCCACCAAGCCGCACTCACACTCTGCCTCGTTATATACCACACTCCGTTGAAATAGTAGTCTTCTACCTGGTGCGAATGTCCCTGAAGTCCCGCCTTAACCCCGTGACGTTCTAATATCTCCCTCAGCTCGCGGTTGTCTTGAACTACCATATGATTCATGGCTAGCGCGCTTGGATCGCCGTTAATCTGACCCATATTGCAAAATGCTGCGATGTGCATAACGCATACGGTTGGCATTCCCTTATGTGCACCTAAATCGAACCGAAGCCATTCCAGCTGTTCTTCGCCAATTTTGGCAACGTAACTTGGTCCGTGCTCGACCTCAACCTGATAAATGGTATCGAGCACCACGAAATGCCACCCATTATGATTGAAACTGTAATAGCTGCTAGGCATGCCAGTGGCTTCCATAATCATGCCTTTCCCGATATCGGGATCGTCAGCTGGGACTTTCCTACGATTCGACAAACCCAGTACATCATGATTTCCGATGCATCCGTACCAGGGCATGTTCAACTTATCAGAATTGGTTTTGAACAAATCGATCATGTCGATGAAGTCATCTTTCTCGTTGTAGAGTCCGTCGAAGGCCATGTCTCCGCCCATTAACACGATTTCGGGCTGAGGATCTAGCGCATTCACATCCGCAATACAACGGGCATATCCTTCATGACCTTTGCGTTGCCTTCGAACGTGCATGTCGGTGAGGTGCAGAAAATGAAATGCGGTGTTTTCATCGGAAATGTTTTTGCTTCCTGCTGGCATTACCGGTTTTTGTCGGGCCATCGCCCCGGTTGCCATTATGCCAAGTCCGCCTGCCCCAAGGGCCATTTTCTTAAGAAAATCACGACGTGAATTGGATGACTGTTCTTCGTTTTTCATATCAGCCTCGAAAGTTAATAGGTTTGGATGTGCGATTATGCCGGAGGTTCTATTATCTGTGATGCGTTTCGTCGCATGATGTTACACACATCAGATGTAGTGATAAACTGAGTTCTGTCAGAATACTGATAACCTGTATTCATTTCCAGCAAACATTTGCAAAATCGGACCTATAATCTAGTCCGTTTGTTTTTCGAATCGCGTAGTTCGAGTATAATTAGCCGGATACAACCCAACTTGCAACACCCGCGGACGCAGCGTCCACGTCACGTTTAATAATTCTGGATTTCCATCTGGTCCCAGTGTGAAATAAATGAATTTTTCCCGTTTGGCCGGATTTATCCACGACGCTTTGAAGGTATCGTAGTGCCAGTGTTCGAGCTCAAGAATTTGCGTATCGTCATCCCAAAAACGAATTTTCAACTGATCATCTTCTAAAATGACCTCCGCTTTGTCGTAGAGATCATCGGTGTAGATGCCGGTGTAAGCTTCGAGGTCGAGGGTGGGACTGGTGTTCGGAATGCGGGCTGCATCCACATCATCTTTGGCTTGTTGTGCAGCCATCACCGCATTTTGCCATCCATTCCAAATCTGCTGATTCCAGTCCTGTTCGGGCTCATCCAGCATTTCATCGAGGATGTGATTGGCCAGGGCGACCATGAACCGGTTGAAATTATTTGTAACGATGATTAACCCGATATTTTCGGTCGGAAGTATAATCAAATTGGTGTTCATTCCGTCGGTTGCGCCCCCGTGACGTAGCATACGACGACCTTTGTAATCGGTAATATCCCATCCGAGTCCGTAAGTGAGCAAAGGTCCGTTAATGTCGCCCATTCTGGAAACGAATTGGGGATGATGAATTTCGCGCATAGTACTTTGGCTCACATACCGAATTCCGTTAAGCACGCCAGGATCGCCAAGATTGAATCGCATCCACCGACTAAGTTCCAACACAGAACTGTTTACGGATGCCGATGCACCCACGTTATCGAAATTTCTTCGGGGAATTGGCTGCACTTCGCCGTTAATTTCCTGATGTGGCCAGGCGATATTGGTTTCGGAATCGGAGAATTGGGTGATGCTGGTATTGGTTCGATTCATTCCAAGCGGACCATGAAGTCGTTCTTTTAGAAACTCATCCCAGCTCATGCCGCTTACCTCAGCGATAACTTC
>JAIUMT010000220.1 GCA_022565415.1 Balneolales bacterium
CCTTACGACACCGGATCGGGCGAATTACGCACGCACTATGCCGGATTTTTCGACAGCGGATTTGGCGGATTAATCTCAGAAGGAGGAGCCAGGGCGGTTCTCGAAGTCCGTTCTCACGACGTACCATTTCTCATCGAAGACGGACAAACGTTTTTCCGGATGGTTTTTGAGCCGAATACCGAAATCCCCGAACTAATTTACGGACGGGATATAAAAAGTAATTATCAGGGGCAGAACCTCAAACTCAGCAAGCATTTCAAAGTTGAATGAGCTCCACAGCGTACACCGTAAATCGATGCATTTGTCACAATCGAACATTTGCTGAAATCAAAGACCTCATGAAACAGCACGATGTTACTACATTCGAAGAGGTTTTGGCCAAAGATTGGTGCGGTGGCAACTGCGGATTATGTCGGCCGTATGTGGCTCAAATGATTCAGTCGGGTCAAACATCCTTCCCAATTGGCGGATCCGCGCACTCTTAATCACGATCAAATGCAGTTATTTTACTCCGCCCACGCCAGCAGAACAGACACCGTTATTGAACTAACAGACCAGGAAGCCCATCATATTTCCAAAGTTCTGAGGTTCTCGGAGGGTGGTGAATTGCTCGTGACCAACGGAAATGGGTCTGTATTTCGGACAACCATCGACCATATTAGCAAAAGATCGGTGCAACTGACGGTGACGGAGCATCATTTCATCGAGAAACCTTCGTTTTCGGGCGTTTCGTTGCACGTCGGACTACTGAAAAACAAAGACCGCATGGAATGGCTCGTCGAGAAAGCCACTGAAATCGGTGTAGGTTCAATCAACTGGCTTCACACCGACCGATCGGAGAGCGGCAAGGTAAGACTCGACAGGATGGAGGCTATCGCTGTTTCGGCCATGAAACAATCCCTGCAAACCTGGCTGCCTCAAGTTACCGTTTCTTCTATGGATGAATCGCTAGGTAAAGTCTCCGCCGATTCGAGTATATATATTGCCCATGAATTGGCTTCATCAGAAGGCAAACAACCGGCAATTTCGCCGGAAAGAACGAACGTCGATCTCTTCATCGGTCCGGAAGGCGGGTTCACATCCGAAGAGGTACAAAAAGTTGTAAATTTGGGTGGAAAATCATTGCTACTTGGACAAAACAGGTTGCGTACCGAAACTGCTGCCGTTACATTACTATTATATTATCATTTACACGGCAATTCAGATCAATCTTCAGGCATAAAATTGTACGAATTGTTTTCTTAAAGACTTACGGGCAGGGTTAACCTCTGCAAATTCTATGATTTTCAACTTGAATCGTCTTCGTTTTCTGTCGGCTATTGTTCTTTGGTTGGCATTGTTAAGCACATCAGCAATGGCTCAAAATCCTGTTCCGCCTGGATTTGTGCAGCAGGCCGGGTTTTACTCCGAGCCGCTAACCGTAACGCTCATGGCTGGTTCGCAGGATGTGATTTATTACACGCTGGATGGGTCAATTCCTGATGAGAACTCGTTCGTGTATGATGGTGGAATCGAAGTAGGGTATCGTTCAGACCAAGCTCCAGTACTGCTGACAATTGATCGTGTTTCGCACGGATATCAGTATCATGCTCCGCCTTCGGGACCTGTTCAATTTGGGACGGTAATCAGGGCTCGGTCGCTTAGGAATGGTGTGTGGAGTCGCACGATTACCGCTACCTATATTGTGCATCCGGACGGTAACAACCGTTTTTCATTGCCGGTAGTTTCGCTTGCCACCGATTAGGTTAACTTTTTTGGTCACCAAGATGGAATCTATGTAACGGGCATAGATTATGAAAACTGGCAGAATGTAGATATAAATAGCCGTCGAAATAACACAACTGGCGGAGTTCCTGCGAATTATTTCAGGAGGGGAATCGAGACCGAAAAGCCGACCCACTTTGAGTTATTTGAACCTGACGGACGAAGAGTACTCGCTCAAGACATCGGAGTGCGTATTCACGGCGGACTTTCCCGAGCCATGCGACTAAAAAGCTTACGTTTGTATTCTCGAAGCGATTATGGCGTTTCGAGATTTCGATACCAAATATTCCCAGACGAGCCACAAGATAATTTCAATCGATTACTGTTGCGAGCTTCAGGTCAGGACATGAACAAAACGATGTACCGCGATGCAATGATGCAGCGTTTGGTGCGGCATTTAAGCTTCGAAACTCAGGCATATCGTCCGGCTTTGGTTTTCCTAAATGGTGAGTTCTGGGGTATACATAATTTTCGTGAACGATACGACAAACACTATTTGTCTATCAAATATAACATCGACGACGATAAAATCGATTTGCTAACTGGCAGAAACGGATCTGTTCAAGAGGGTTCAAATCAGACTTACACAGATGTGTTGAATGTGGTTAGGGATCAAACCTTGTCTCAAGCATATCGCTATAACTACGCCGAACGTCGGGTTGACTTGCAAAACTTTTCAGAATATATCTTATCTAATGTGTATTTCAATAACCGGGATTGGCCGCACGGAAATATCGATTTTTGGCGATACCAAGCGCCCGTCGGATTCGATCCGAGTGCTGAAGCCCCTTACGATGGTCGATGGCGCTGGATGATGTTCGATACCGATATGGGCTTTGGTTGGACCGATACGCATCGGGAATCAACTCATGAAATGCACGTGTTTGCCAACACCATTCATACCATTACAGAAGTGCAAAATGGTCAGCCATTGCATCGAACCTCGCCTTTGCTCATTTATATGCTTCGGCTTCCCGAATTCCAACGAAATTTCCTCAACACCCACATGGACTTGATGAATACGGCGTTTCAAACCGAACGTGTTCTTGGAATTATAAACGATATGGCTTCGGTTATCGAACCCCATATGCAGGAACACATGGATAGAATGGGTTATCACCACGACCGTTGGAGAATTCCTCAAACCATGGATGAATGGGATACAGCTGTCGATTTCATGCGCAGGTTTGCAGACGAGCGCACAGACACACTTCAGCTTCACATGCTCGAGCATTTCAACATGCCCGGATATGCAGATGTTACCATTGGCGTAAACGATACACTCCGGGGCAAAGTCAAGCTTAACACGATTTACATCAGCGAAAGTACCCCTGGAATTCAAAATTTGGGCAATCCCGCAAGCTGGACAGGCACATACTACAAATCGAATACGATTTCAGCTACGGCATATCCCGAAGATGGATGGGTTTTCGATTACTGGGTTGAGTACCCCGATTCTTCTGAAACCATACGAATTACGCCGGATGACGATATTAATCTAACCGCGGTGTTTAACAAAACTGTATCTGTTGAAGAAATTCAACTTGATTTCCCTGATGAAGTGGCTTTGCATCAGAATTTCCCGAATCCGTTTAATCCGACAACCAATATAGTGTTTCAGATTCCGGAAGCCGGTGAGGTAAAATTGTCTGTGTACGACCTCCTTGGACGAGAAATTGCCGTGCTGGCTGAGGGAGTTCATTCACCTGGACGACATCAGGTTACATTCGACGGATCTCGCTCAGCTAGTGGTGTCTATATTTATCAGCTGAACTACGGTGGTGAACGCCTCACCAAACGATTTACGCTTATTAAGTAGCTGATGCGTCATTTACATGCATAGATTCGGTGCGTTTAACCGATTGAAACAGACCATGTAGGTTAACTTCATCATTTACGAACGGTGAACGTCTTCAGAAACTGACTTTCACGTTTTTGCTGCGAAGTAGGGAAGAACCCTTCCTGAACGCTGCGTACGTCTTCAATCGATATGAATGCTTTCGGATTGAATTGTTTGACAACCCGTATGTATTCGTCGAGGTCTTTGCGTTTTATTACGCTGATGATTAGTCGAACGCGCCCGGTAATTCCAAGGGCTGAAACACTGGTTACGCCAAAGTTTTTCTCGCGTAGATAGTTAATAAGATCGGAAGCATCGTTTGTTGTAACCGCGCGAATGGATAATAATCCGACCGCCAGTTTGTTCTCCAGGTAAATCCCTACATAGTTACCGGCAGCGAATCCGGCTGCGAATGCGATGTATGTCCCAAAATTACTCAGGTTCATTATTATCTGACTAATAGCGAACAACCAGATTAAGGACTCGAAAAAGCCAATAATTGGTGCTATGGTCTTCATGCTTCGCGCAACAAATATGATACGAAGCGTACCCAATGTCATGTCGATCATTCGGGCTATGAAAATGAGGGCTGGGAGAATTACATAGTCAAAAATGACTGGATCGAAATATTCCCCGAGGTCAAGGAGATTCATCGGTGCGGGTAAAAAGGTCTGTAGATTTGATAGGTAGAATTGGATTGTAGTTTAAATCCAATCCATCAAAGTTACGAAGAATATCAGCTAAGCTCTAACATAACCGTGAGTGTAAGCAATAAAAAGCCGGATAAAAACGTGGTTTCTATCCGGCCAAAAAAATCGAAAGGGGGACTTTGTATAGTTTAGTTGCCCTGTCTATATAATTGAGTTGAACTTCTTCGCAGAGGAGTTGAGTTTGCAGCATTCGCTCTGAGTTCATCTACCTCCACCCATAGATTTTGAGATTCTTTCAGACTGGTATCGAATATAGTATTGAACACCTGGAAGTAATGCTGCGTATCCCAAATCTGTCGGGATAGTTCGGCCTTCAAAGAACCCTCTAGTATCCACCGGTCATTTTCGAATGTAACCGGGTTTACAAATAGGCTATCACCTTGTAATACAGGACTATCAACGCCTACTGTATCTGAGAGTACTAGTCCGCTTCGAACCATGTTCGTTTTGATTTGATCTACTTGCGCGTCACTCCAGGTGAAGTCAGTTAGAAATCCATCAAAGTTATTGCGCCATTCTGCACGGATTTCGTCGCCATAGGTATCAAGGAAATTGCGAACGAACTCGGTGTTAAGGTTTCGCTGTCGCATAAAACCAAATACATAGCTTCTGGTTGTATCTCGCTGGAGAATATGGTCGGGAAGAATACCTCCGCCACCAAAAATCGGACGTCCACTTGATGTTTCATATTTTAGCGAGTCGGGGACATTCTGCACGAAATGTTGTGCATCGGTTAAGGCATCACTTTCTCGCTCGAAAAGTTCGTATGCATAAGCCTCACGACCATCGATAAAAGGTTTTTGAATTAATCGGCCGGATGGAGTGCTGTATTGTGATGTGGTAATTCGAACACTGCTGTTATCTACAAGAGAGTACTCAACCTGAACCAAACCTTTTCCGTAGGTTCTGCGCCCGACGATAAGTCCACGATCGAAATCTTGTATCGCTCCAGCTACAATTTCACTTCCCGATGCTGAGCCTTCATCAACCAAAACAATTAGCGGAAGATCTCTGTATCGACCGTTACGTTGTGTTTCGTATTCTGATATAAACCGCACATGACGACTTTGTGTAGACACAATCGGAGTGCCGGCAGGGAAGAACTCGCCAACAATACGGAAGGCTTGAATTAGGTAACCACCCGGATTATTACGAAGGTCTAAAACCAGCTTCTCCATTCCGTCTTCGGTTAAATTTTCCATTGCCTCGAGGAACTCGTCATAGGTAGTTGAAGCAAAATTACTAACCTTCAAATAGCCTGTAGTTTCGTCAATCATATAACTCGCATCAACGGTGTAAAGCGGAATATCGTCGCGAATTATCGAAAAATTAATGGTATTAGGTAGTCTAGGTCGTCGAATAACTACCTCAACTTTGGTCCCTTTTTCGCCACGAAGATGCTGAACAACCTGTTGATTTGTGAATCCGATGGCTGAGTTATCATCGATTTGGATAATTCGATCGCCAGACTGTATACCAAGTTGGTC
>JAIUMT010000221.1 GCA_022565415.1 Balneolales bacterium
CGAGGTGGAATTTTAACTCCGGCGCAGGCGCGGCGTGCAATCGCCGGGATCGAAGCCGAGGCACGTGGATCGCAACTCCGAAACCGGTATGAAGCGCTGTTTCGGGCCATGGATGAATGGTCGGGTGGGGGACAATCGCCGTACTGGGTAACAACGGGATCGGCGGGGGGAGCAGATCAATTGATTGGGGCGGATGTGAACAACGCCCGGGTGCCGATGAACGTGGTAAAACTCGGATCTGCGCGGTTATCGAATACCGTTGTCTCGAATGTTACAACAGTTGGCGCCGTTACTGGATCTGGCCGGCCGTTTAACCTCGAAGTCGAAATTTCAAATCTGGGCACAGAGTCGGCACTAAATCATTTTGTAAGTCTCGAGGCCGAAAACGAACTCATCGGCCAATATCAGGCCGACCTCGAACCTGGTGAGTCGCGTGCATTTGTTTTTGAGGTGGTGCCGGGCTCGGCTGGGGACCTAACCGGACGCGTTATCCTCGAAGGAGATGCTTTTTCTCAAGATAACATCCGTTATTACAGCGTGAATGTGCCCGAAAGTCGATCTGTTCTACTGGTTCGCGATGGGGATTCCTCCGATTCGTACCTTCAGTCCGTTTTGCGCGCGGGTGAGCAAACGGGACGGCAAATCCGCCTGGAGATTAAAACCTTGAATGAACTGGCCACAATCGCGAATCCCGAGGAGTACGATGCTATAGTTCTGGATAGTCCGGTTACCATTCCTGAGGGTGTTCAGGAACTGCTTCAGCATTACGTACAAGCTGGAAACGGATTGGTGTTTTATCCCTCAGAAAGAGGCTCCATCAACGCATACAATCGGTTTTTGTCGCGCTTCAATTCTGGTGAAATCACCGGATTTACTGGCGAATTTGCCTCATTTAACGCTATTACCCGACTTGCTTCAATTTCGGAAGGACATCCGGTTTTGGATACGGTGTTCGAGAAGCAGGAGTCCGACGAAATTCGCGTAACCTTGCCCTCGCTCTACTACTATCTTCGGTACCAAACCGGGGGAAATGCCTCCGGACTCACCATTTTACGATCGGAGCTCGGCGATCCGCTTCTGGTCGAGCAACGTTTCGGCAACGGACGAGTGATGGTTAACTTTTTGGGCGCAACTCCGGGGTGGAGCGCCATGCCAGGGAGTCCGCTTTTTGCTCCGCTTGCGTACCGAACTGTTTTGTATGCGGCGTCTACCGGAACAGGTGGGATGTTCAATCATACCCTCGGCGAGCCATTCAACGAGCAGCTTGTCTTGGCAGAACCGCTTGTAGATATACGCAATATTGAAACCGAATCCGTTTATCGGGTTAATGTTCAGGCAACGGTTTCCGGACCCGGAACCGTGCGTTACGACGCAGTAGAGTGGTCTCCGGGCATCTATGAAATCACCGACAACACCCAAACCCGAAGCTTTAGTGTAAATTTGGATGTATCAGAATCGGATTTTCGTTCGTTAGATACTCAGCAACTTGAAACTCTGCTCAAAGATCAGTTATATCTAGGTAGTGTGTTCGAGGCCGGAGAACAATCGATCGAAGATGTGAAGTCTGAAATCGGGTCGGCCGGCTTCGGTTCCGAAATATGGAATGTATTCATACTACTGGCGTTTATGTTTCTCGTTGCAGAATCAATCGTTTCGCGGTGGTATAAAGCGGAGACCATATCATGAATCTATTTACAAATTCGGCGGGCTTTCAGATTCTCATGCTGATGATGCTCGCATTCGCAACGCTCGCGTTTACCTTGCTGGCCATGGTCACGGTTTCGAACGCCTGGAGACTGCGGAATCCGCTTCTTAGCTGGCGGGCAGGAAAACTGTACGGATATCCGCTTTTTGCCAGTATCTTCCTCGGATTCTCCATCTTTACCAGCTTCGTGCTCTATTATAAAGGTGAATCCGGCATGGGTCCCGTAATGGCGTGCTACAGCTGGATTGCCCTCACCTGGTTTTTCTCCAGCTACCAAATGTCTAAACGATATATCACCGATAACGGCATCGTCAAAAATGTAAACGATCCATCTCAAACTGTTCGCTGGTCGAACATTGCCGACTTTATTGAGAAGCAATCAGCTGGAGGTAGCATATTCGTATTTTTCTACATGCAATCTGAACCCGGAGCTTCCAAAAAACAAATGAATAGAGTTGAGTTATTTGTCCCCAATGTACAACGCGATACATTCCATAAATTGTTAAATTACAAATTACGCCGTCGCTTTACGCAACAATCAATTTATGCGTCCGGTTACGAGCAATTCAATTAAACGATACCTACTTGTTAGAAAAGAATACAATTACTAAAGAACGTGCCGTCCTGGTCGGACTTTACGGCTACGATACTCCCCGACAGAAAGCTGAAGAATATCTCGAAGAACTTGCCCTCCTTACCGATACAGCCGGCGGAACGGTTATGTACAAAATTATTCAGAACCGCGACAAACCTCATATCGGCACCTATGTTGGAAAAGGCAAGCTCAATGAAATCAAGGAATTGATTAAAGCAGAAGAGCTGGATATCCTCATTTTTGATGACGACCTCACACCAACGCAAACCAGAAACATCGAGCGCGAAACCGAAGTCAAGGTTCTCGATCGCAGCGGACTAATTCTCGATATTTTCGCATCCCGAGCGAAATCTTCCACTGCGATTACTCAGGTTGAACTCGCCCAGTTGCAATATATTCTGCCCCGACTAACCCGAATGTGGACACACCTTTCCCGGCAAAAAGGTGGAATTGGCACGAAAGGTCCGGGTGAGACACAAATTGAAACAGATAGACGAATCGTCAAAACACGGATTTCCGTGCTTCGCGAAAAACTATCCAAACTGGAAAAACAACGTGCAACCCAACGACAAGGACGCGAAAAGCATCCGCGCGTCGCGCTTGTGGGCTATACCAACGCCGGTAAATCTTCGCTGATGAATACCCTGGTCGACGCCGGAGTCCTCGCAGAAGATCGATTATTTGCCACGCTCGACTCGACCATGCGCCGGTACGAGCTCGGAAATAAAGTTCTGTTGTTGTCCGACACCGTTGGATTCATCCGAAAACTTCCTCACAAACTTATCGAAAGCTTTAAGTCCACCCTGGACGAAGTCCGCGAAGCCGACCTTTTACTGCACGTCGTAGATGCTTCATCTCCGTACGCCTCAGAATACATAACCGTGGTGCATCAGACCCTGAAAGACATTGGCGCAGAAGACAAGCCCGAGATTTTGGTGCTGAACAAAGTCGACCTCATAAACGACGAATCTGTCTTTAACGCGTTGAAAGCCGATTATCCGGATGCGGTCTATGGTTCGGCCACACGAGGTATTGGAATCGAGACGTTGAACGAGACGTTACTACAGCGAACGATCAGTGATGTGCAATTTCACGAAATGAAGCTTCCTGTTAGTAATTTCAAAGCGATTGCGTACATTCATGAGAACGCTGATGTTGAAGAACTGAAATACGACGAAGATATGGCCCTTGTTCGCTTCAGTATGCACAACAAATATCTTTCGAAATTGCACGATGCGATGTCGGAAGAAACGAAATAGCCGATGAGTTTGTAACATAAATCAGATATGCTAGTACGCGAAATCACAGATAACTATCACGATCCGCTGTTTACGACCAGTACAGTGGGCGATGCACTTGCGTCTTTGCGCGAGCATGATATGCTATTTTATCCGATTGTGGTGCAAGATACACAACTGTTGGCGGGTCAGGCTTCTCTCGACGATATTCGCAACTACCACACAGACGAATCCGCGATTGTAAACACCGGCTCCGGCTACGGACTCGTTCTCAAATCGAGTTCTCACGTGCTGGAGGCTACCCACATCATGCTCATGAATAAGCGCAAATCGTTGCCTGTTATTGATGATGCAGGACGATACGCCGGAATTCTGACCAAAGATGTGCTCATAAGTTCTATCGTGAAACTGTTGAATCTGAATGAGCCTGGAACGGTAATTATGATCGAGCTAAAGCCACGGGACTTCATGCTCTCCGATATCATTCGGATTATCGAGTCGGAGGGTGCCCGAATTCTGAATTTGACGACGCAATCTCCCGATGCCGTTAACGATAACTACCGTATATCTGTGAAACTGAACCTCGACGACCTGTCTCGTGTCGGCAGTGCATTGCGCCGTTATGGCTACCTGATTTCAGTAGAATCTGCCTCAGAACTGAACGATACCGACATGTCTGACAAAGCCGATGCCTTTCTTCGCTTTCTGGACATCTGATATACTACCGGTCCGCAGTAATCGTTGTATTTTTGAGTCTATGCACCCTTAACTGAGCAGTAGTCCGTTCAAGTGCTTATATTCATAACGCAATGCAGTAATCTTGTATCCGACATAAGTATTAACAGTTTGAAAACCTTAGTAAAACCCCTGAGCATCCTATTTTTCTGCGTTGGTTTCCCGTTGTTGGTCATGGCTCAAGTCCACGACACATCACCGAACCACGATTATTCCAACGGTGTACGCCTGTATGAGGAAGGCTTTTTCGAACAATCGGCGCGACAGTTAGAGGAATTTCTTAGCAAGTCTCAGAACAAAGAGCAACGTGAAGTTGCATCGTATTTTCTCGCAAGGGCAAGAGCCGGAGCAGATTCACTACGAACCGTAGTGTATTATGAGCAATTCGTTGATGCATATCCGACTGTAGAACGGGCGGCTGATTTACTCGTTGAGCTCGGACATCGATACCGGAAATCCCAAGACTACTTGCTGGCCATAGATAATTTCGAGCGGGCGCTGGAAATCGATATGGACGATACCAAAGGCGCGGAACTCATGTTCTGGACGGCCGAAATGTATATTGCCATTGGGGACTTAGCCACGGCACGTGCCTATTACTTACGACTTTCAGACACCTATCGAAGATCCGAACTTTCTCCGGAGGCGCTGTATGCCCGTGGACGTTTATACCTGGAAGAGCTGGATTTCGAGAATACATCCGCAGCATTTGAATTACTCCGCGAGCGCCATGCATTTCACCCAACGACGCGTCGAATCGGAACTGCCTTGGGCGAATCGTATTTTCAGCAGGGTAAATATCGCGAGGCAATAACATCGTTGCGAAGCGCACTTCCGACCTTAGACGATCCAGAGCAGGAGTCGAAAGCCATTCTTCTTGTAGCCGAGAGTTACAACTTCTTAAACGAACGTGACGACGCATCAACCTGGTATTTGCGATACGTGAACAGGAATGAAGGCACCGAAAACGAGCGACTTGCCCACTACGGACTCGGTTGGGTGTACCACAAACAAGGAATTTATCACTGGGCGGCCCGTTCGTTCGCCAAAGCAGTTACCAGCGAAGATGAAACATCCCGCAAAGCACTTTACTACAAAGCTGTAAACGAAAAACTAAGCGGACGATACGATCTGGCGCTTGGTTCATTTCAGGAGTTTGGTCGGCGCTTTCAGGATGGATTCTGGATTGAGGAAGCCTACTACGAATGGGCTATTGTCTCGTTCGAAATAGGTGATTATGTAGCCGCTTTAGAGACATTGCTCGATTTAGTACGCTCGGAGACGAGATTGCAGAATCCAGGTCAGGTCTTTACTCTACTTGGAGAAGCCTATTTTGCTAATAATGAGTTCGCACGGGCCATCGAAGCCTTCGAATATGCCGAACAAATTACCGATCTGGATCCGGCTGTAAAAAGACAAGCTCAGTTTCAGCGCGGATGGGTATTGTTTCAGAATCAGGCTTTTCAAACAGCACAACCCATTTTCGAAAATGTTTACAAAGATGAGCCTCGCGGACGATTA
>JAIUMT010000222.1 GCA_022565415.1 Balneolales bacterium
ACCAAGGTTAATGAGTGGGAAGAATTGACGTTTGATTTCTCCGGATATGAGAATCCGCCAGCTGCCGAAGGTATGCTCGATCAAGTTGTTGTCTTCCCAGATTTCAATTTGGATGGCCGTACACAAGATAACATTGTGTATTTCGATAATATCACCTTCTCTGGAACAGGTGGCGGCGGGACAGACCCAACTCCCGATGGTCCTACAGTTGCGGCGCCAACACCAACCTACAATCAGGCCGAAGTAATCTCATTATTTAGCTCGGCTTACGATAATGTAACGGTTGATACCTGGAGAACAGACTGGTCGGCTGCGAACTATTCTGAAGTTGATATCGACGGAACACCGGTTAAGCGTTATGGCTCATTGGATTTCGTTGGAATCGAAACGGTTGAAAATCAAATCAATGCTTCCGGAATGACGAACTTCCACATGAATGTGTATTCTGATGACTTCACATACTTTGCAGTGAAGTTGGTCGATTTTGGTCCAGATGGTGCATTTGGAGGCGGTGACGACACCGAGCACGAAATTCAATTCGACGCCCTTCCTACAGGCGAATGGGTAACGATTGATATACCTTTGAGCGATTTCACGGGCTTGACAAGCACCAGTAACCTGGCTCAGTATATCCTGGTTGCCCGTCCAACAGGATCAGCTACCGTTTATGTGGATAACATGTTCTTCTACGATATTGAAGGAACAAGTATCGACGACGAAAACACGCTCCCGCAAGAGATGGTTTTAGGTCAGAACTACCCAAATCCGTTCAATCCGACGACAAACATCGCGTACTCAATTCCACAATCCTCAGAAGTAACACTCGAAGTGTTCAACATGCAGGGTCAGAGAATATCTACGCTGGTTAGTGGATATCAAAGCGCCGGTTCGCACACCGTTACCTTTGATGCATCTAATCTCGCATCAGGTATGTACATGTACCGCCTAACATCAGGTGGCATGGTACAGGTTAACAAGATGATGCTGATTAAGTAAGCTTTAAAGTTATACTTGCTTTTACAAACCGGTTCCTTTTTGGGACCGGTTTTTTTTTTATAATAAAGCTTAAATAAAGCGTTGATAAACAAGAGGATTTGGTTGAGTTCAACGCCGGAGTTTAAAGAAAAACAGCCTTTTTTTCGGTAGTGCAGGCAGAGTGCGGATACAAGTCTCGCTTTATGATTGGTTAAATAACATGAGAACGAACTCGCCGTCATTTTTTGCGACGTAAATGCTAGTCATCCGACGTTTATATCATATCCTTTGGTCTTTATTTGAATTTTCACTCAACTTTCCTGAAATATTTCTTGAAGCTAATACTCACATATTTTTTGATACTTCTTTGGGTTCAGCCAGGTCTCGCATCAGACCGTTTCCCATCAAAAGGAGTCCCATTGATGCAAAATTATACTCCCGCTCAGTATGATAACAAAGGCAAGGTTTGGTCGATAGATTCTTCTCCAAACGGCATTATGTATATGGCCGCCGACAAAGGATTGCTTGAGTATGATGGAAAAACCTGGAAAAGCTACAGGGGAAGCAACGGATTTACTCGCTCAGTACTTGTAGTTAACGATTCCCTGATTTATACAGGCTCCGATCTGGATTTCGGTGTGTGGAAGCGTAACAAGCTTCAAAATTTTGAATACACTTCATTATATCCTTTTCGAGAGGTGCCTCAGAATATCAATGAAGAGTTTTGGGACATTCACCAGCACACAGATCATATCATTTTCATTTCTGCGTACAATTTATACCTGTTTCGCGACCAAAACATCACAAAAATTTCGGCGCCGAGCAGGTTCTCGGGCAGTTTTACGGTTAACGATGCGCACTATTATGCCGATGAGCGCGACGGACTATTTCGCCTAACTAATCTGTCACTCGAACATCTTTTTGCCTTTCCGGATGATGCCGATTTTGAACTATCTGGCATGTATGAACATGATGGCGACCTGGTTTTAGTTACCAAAAATTCCGGATTATTTCGTTATCGCGCCGGGGTTTTGGAGTCCTGGAATACATCCTTGTCGCGTGAACTAGAGGCAGCCAAGGTTTTCAGCTTTGAGCAAATTGGTGATTCCCACCTGGCGTTTGGTACCGTTTTGAAGGGTTTGTATGTGAGCGATACCAACGGCGAGATTTTGCATCATGTAAATCGCCAGAAGGGATTGTCTAGCAATACAGTTTTGAGCATGCATTTTAGTGAGCACGGCAAGCTCTGGCTTGGAATGGATTATGGCGTATCTTGGCTGAATTTCAGTAGTAGCCTCACGTTTTTTTATGATTATCGTGGTGACTTTGGCACCGGCTATACAGCGGTTTTAAACAATAACACGTTCTACCTTGGGACAAATCAGGGTTTGTATCAATCTGATTGGGAAAACTTGAATAACAACTCGGAGGTCAATCGATTTGAGTTAATTCCCGGCACAGAAGGACAGGTTTGGGACCTGAAAGTCATTGACGGTAAGCTATTTATAGGTCATGACTTAGGACTACTTCTCTTGCGAGACAACATCAGGTCGATTAATACCAATTCTATTGAACGCCTGCACACTCAAACGGGGTATTGGACCATTTTGCCGTACAAAGACTATATTTTGGCTGGTTCATACAACGGTATTTCGGTGTTTGAACGAAGAGGCGATAGCTGGCGGTATCATAAGCAATTAGAACTCATTCGTGGATCGGTAAATCAGCTAATAATTACTGAGGGTGACGTTTTATGGGTAAATATTCCCAATTACGGCATTATTCGCGCTGTACTGGATGCTAATTTGTATCCGCAAGACAAGCAGATTTTCTTGTCAACAGAATTTGATGGCAACGATTTACAGTTGAAACGCGTGGATGAGAATGTATTCGCGATAACAGATGCGTTTCAATATGAATATAGCTCAGACCGAAAGGAGTTTTCAGAATATGGGTCAGCCGAGGGGCGTCCCGATATCGAAAATGTACTCCCTGGTATCTTAGAGCCAGTGTTGCTGCAAGCAGATATTGAGTTCTACCCGGTTTTCAACGGATTCGTCCTGAATTTTTCGGGTTACGATTCCCGTTTAGAGGCAAATAATACAGTGCTTTTCAGAACGATTGAGGCATTTAATAACGAAGACCGGGTTGCCATTAGCCCGGAGCAGACTATTCCATATCGATTTAATAACCTGAATGTAGATTTCGTGGTGCCTAATCAAGACGGAGTTTTGTATCAGTATAAGTTTAGTAGTCGCGAAGGTTGGTCAAATTGGGATACCAGCAGCTATTTTGAAGTTATGAATTTGGGTCAAGGTGAGCATACTTTGCAAGTTCGCGCCAAAATCAACGGCGAAATATCTGAAATTACCACCCTCACCCTTCGTATTGCACCTTCGTGGTATAACACCTGGTATGCGTATGCTGTCTACGCTATTTTGGCCATATCTTTATCGCTTACAATTTACATTTGGCTGACGATGTCGTTGAGAAAGCAAAAGCATGATTTGCTAGTCAGGCAACAGAATTCTTTGCGCGAACAAACAGAGAAACACAAACAACGCATTGCTCAACTCGAGCAAGTTCGGTTGCAATCGGAGTACGATGACGTGGTTCATCAGCTGAAATCAAAAACGATGGAACTGGCGAATAAGGCAAAAGAAAATGAGGACAAAAACCGACTTCTGCTCACGCTGAAAGATAAAATCGATGCGATTCAGTCGGCTCAGATCACACCGATTACCGGCCTTCGCAATTTGAATAAACTACTTGATGACAATTTATCTGCTGATGTAAACACGTTCGAAATTCAGATGGACGAGCTGCATCAGGAGTTGTTCAAACAATTGAAAAGTAAATATGCGGACTTGTCGGTTAATGATTTGCGCCTTTGTGCGTATGTAAAACTCGGATTTAGCTCAAAGGAAATAGCTGATATTTTAAATATTAAGCCATCGAGTGCGTATATCAACCGATCCCGTCTTCGCAAAAAACTCAATTTGGCTCCCGAGGATGATTTATACACGTTCCTGAACTCGCTTTGAAAACCGCCTGTTTAGCCATAACGAGATAAGTATCACAACCCCGCCAATTGTCAGCCTCATCAAATCGGCATCTTTGTTCCAAAACAGCAAATTGACCAAAATTCCTGCCGGAATGAGCATATTGTTCATGATAGCGAGCGTTCCCGCATCAACCATAGTGCCACCTTTGTTCCAAAGAAATAGTCCGAGTCCAGATGCGCCAACGCCCAGCCAAAGTAGAATTCCCCACTGAGTTAGCGAAGAGGGCATCATGCTGAGGTCGCCGAAAATTAGCATAGACGGACCCGATACGAGCAATCCGCCCAGGAAAAAGTATCCGAAAAACCGATGTTGAGGCATATCAACCGGATAACGCTTCACAAGATTGGCGTATCCGACTTGTCCGGCGGCAAAGGCCAGGTTCGCGACTTGAATCAGGATGAATCCGGTCAGGTACGATTCGGTAATACCGTCGTATCGAATATATCCAGCGCCAATCACGGCTAAAAATGCGGCTGCTAGCGAAATCGGTGAGAAGCGTTTGTTGATGGCGTCGTCGATGAGGGACACATACAACGGCGTAGTTACCGTAAATAACAGAACTTCCGGCACTGATAAATACAAAAACGATCGATATAAGCACAGGTACGTCACTCCAATCATGAGTGCACCCACGACCGTAGTTCCAATTTTGAGCTGCTTAGGGATTCCGTACCACTTGGTCATGGGCAGGAAAATTATCCCTGCCAACAACACACGCGTGAGCACGGCAAAATCTCCATCCACCGAGCCCGCGAGGTACACATCAATAAGGCTGAATGAGAATGCCCACAGGCAGGTAATAAAAATGAGGTAACGCATAAATCGCTATTGAATCAAAATGATGCTAAAAATAGGATTTACGTGCCTCCAAAGCTAGATGTAATATGATACTCCGTTTTTCCCTTAAATTGATATTAACATGTGCTAAAATAGTAACTTAAGTCGGGATGACAAGTGGATTTGTCAGTTGTGCCAAAGAATCGGCCATTCAGTGCGATAAATCGTATCTTGTGGCTACTCAAACATTGTTTTCAATGAAAAAACTGCTCATAATTGGCACGGTTTGGCCAGAACCCACATCTTCCGCAGCCGGATCCCGGATGATGGAATTGGTTCGCCTGTTTTCTGAGGCTGATTTTGCCATTACATTCAGCAGTATCGCGGCGCGAAGTGACTACTCGGTCAGTTTGGGTGAGTTGGGCGTTAAAGAAGTCCCCATCCGACTAAATGATTCCAGTTTTGACGATTTCGTGCGTGATTTGCAGCCCGATGTGGTGATTTTTGACCGATACTTTTCGGAGGAGCAGTTTGGCTGGCGCGTGGCGGAGGTTTGTCCCGGCGCGGTTCGGGTGCTCGACACCGAGGACTTGCATTTTCTGAGGTCGGCTCGGAAACGCATGCTGAAACAGATTGCTGATCCGGATGTTCTGGTCGAGCCTCAGGACGATTTATCTATGATTTTGAGCGAACCTGTGGCGTTAAGGGAGGTCGCGGCCATGTACCGCTGTGATTTATCGCTTATCATTTCATCGGCCGAAATGCTGCTTCTCGAGCGGATTTTCCGGTTCCCGGCCGAACTATTATTTCATCTTCCGTTTTTGGAGACGACTCGGGTCGAAAATCTTCCCGATTTCGCGCAACGCCGGAATTTTGTATCGATTGGGAATTTTCTGCATGATCCCAACACGGATGCGGTTCGTCAGCTAAAATCGACGATCTGGCCTCTCATTCGCTCCCGATTAC
>JAIUMT010000223.1 GCA_022565415.1 Balneolales bacterium
ACCATTTTGAATGGATTCAGCTATTCGTTTAGCAAAGGCGAGCGAATTGGGATTATTGGCAAGAACGGCGTGGGGAAAACTACGTTTTTGAATATCCTAACAGGCACCGAGCCGGTAAATTCAGGCGAAATCGAGACCGGACAAACCATCAAATTCGGACATTATCGTCAGCAGAATGAATCGTTGCCCGAAAATGTGCGCGTTATCGACGTGATTAAAGAAGTGGCCGAAGTTATTGAGCTTGCCGATGGATCGCGCATCTCGGCGACCCAGTTTCTTGAACATTTCATGTTTCCGGCAGTTATGCAGTATGCTCCGGTGGCTAAATTGAGTGGTGGTGAGCGGCGGAGGCTGGCGTTGATGATGGTTCTGCTTAAAAATCCGAATTTCCTCATCTTGGATGAGCCTACAAACGATCTGGATCTGGTGACCCTGAACAAACTCGAAGAGTTCTTGATGGGATTCGGAGGGTGTTTAATCTTGGTATCTCACGATAGATTCTTCATGGACAAGCTGGTTCAGCATTATTTTGTATTTGAAGGCGACGGAGTTATTCGCGATTTCAACGGTCGTTACGAAGAATATCGGGCGCTTGTGCTGCAGGAAGAAACCGATAAAAAGCAGGCCTCAGCCAAACAATCGACGAAATCGAGTCCGGCACAACAGGATCAAAAGGCTCAAAAGACGCAACAGTCTCAACAGCCGAAATCGCAGTCCGATGCCTCTAAAAGCGACAAAAAGCCGCTTTCATTCAAAGAGCGCAAAGAGTTTAACAAGCTGGAAGAAGAGATTGCCAAATTGGAAGAAAATAAGTCCGCCATCGAGGCCCGGTTGAGCAGCGGTGAGCTTGGCGTTGACGAACTTCGCGAGGAATCGGAGCGTTACGGACTTATAAATCAGGAAATCGAAGAGAAAACGATCCTTTGGATGGAACTTGCTGAGCGTGCCTAAGTATGAAATTGTTCGATAGATTCACCGTTTATTGCCGGTTTTTAGTCAAGTCTAGACTGTTCAACAACTTCATCATGATGGTGATTTTGCTGGCCGGTGTCGTTGTTGGAATTCAGACGTATGGCGAGATGGTGGCCGATTGGAAGCCACTATTGTACCTCATCGACAAGGCTATTCTAGCGATTTTTATTTTTGAGGTCTTCATTCGCATGTCTGCCGAAGGACGTAAACCGTGGATGTACTTCGGAGATCCGTGGAATGTGTTCGATTTTGTTATCGTAACGGTTGGGATTGCGGCAATTCTGATGCCCGAGATCAACGGCGCTTTCGTGGCAGTGTTTCGATTGGCGCGCGTGATGCGGGTTTTTCGACTCGTGCGCACGATTCCGCGATTGCAGCTACTGGTAAATGTGCTGCTAAAGTCGATTCCGTCGATTGGTCATGTTGCTATTCTGATGAGCATCATTTTCTATATCTACGCCACAATGGGGGTTTTCCTGTTTGGGGTAAACGATCCGGTTCACTTCGGTACATTACAGCTTAGTTTTCTATCGTTGTTCAGGGTGGTCACGCTCGAAGACTGGACCGACATCATGTACATCAACATGTACGGATGCGATCACGAAATTTGGGGGTACAGTGCCGCGAGCGGATGTGTGAATGCCGAGCCTTCGGGCATGGTGGCCACGATTTTCTTTGTGACGTTTGTACTGGTTGGGACGATGGTTATGCTGAACCTTTTCATCGGAGTGATTATCAACAGCATGGAAGAAGCCAAGTTGGATGTGCAGCGTGATCGGGAAATGCGGAGGTCGGCCAAGCCTGCACTTACGGCCGAAGATGAGCTGGCCCGATTAAGCATGAGGCTGGATGAAATGCAGAAAGAGCTTCAGTTTACGATGTATCGGCTGGGTAAAACGCGGAAGAAAGACGAGTAGGGAAGTGGTAAGTTGTCGCACCAGGGTTGCGTTGCACCAGAACAGCATGGAGATACCGCATCAACGCCGCTTCGCGCCGCCGTGCGGTATGACAAAGTTGGAACTGCCAGTCCCGATGTAAGTTGTCGCGCCAGGGTCAGGATAACTTAGCCTGCTCTGAGGTTTATGAACACAAACCTACACGGTCACCAGTCACCAGTCACCCCGGACTTGATCCGGGGTCTCCACATCATCACATAGCCCTTGTTATACAAAAAACTTGCGTTATTCGCGAGCCTATTACTAGGTCTCCACATCATCACATAGCCCTTGTTATGTTCCACTACCCAGCCTGATACTAACTACTTCGCTTATTTTTGAACTGATAAACAATCAGGTAAAGTGCAGGCAAAATCAACAGTGTGGCGAATGGCGCTGTTATCATGCTGCCGACAACAACCTGAGCTAATGGCTGTTGCGTTTCCGAGCCAATTCCAGTTGCCACAGCTGCCGGAAGTAGCCCGATACCCGCGGCCATAGAGACCATCATAACCGCACGAAGCCTCAGTTTTGATCCTTCGAGGACGGCTTGGAACAGTGATTTACCTTCTTTTCTCAGATTATTGATGAATCCGACAAGGACAACCCCGTTAAGCACAACCACGCCCAAGACGCAGATAAATCCGACCGTTGCCGAAATACTGAGATCAGTTCCCGTTATAAGCAGTGCTATAATCCCGCCGACCAGCGCAAATGGCACGGAGGCCAGTACCAACAACGGATCTGTTATGTTTCGAAAATTTCCATAAAGCAGAAACAGAATGATGAATAATGTGATTGGAACAATTATGGCTAGTCGCTGTAGGGCGGCTTGTAATTGTTCGAATTCACCGGCCCATTCGATGCGATAGCCAGAAGGAAGATCAATATTCTCCATAATTCGAGATTCTGCATCGGCGATGGTACTTTGCAGGTCACGTCCGCGCACGCTAAATGCGATTGGGATGTATCGTGCATTGGCTTCACGGTAGATAAACGAAGCACCAGATTGAGTAGTTACATTGGCTACTTCCTTGAGCGGAATGTGTCCGCCTCCAATATTAACCGGAATATTTTTGATGGACTCTTCCGAGTTTCGATAATCAGGAAGTAAGCGGACCATCACATCGAATCGTCTGTCGCCATCGAGCAATTGAGTTGCCGATTCTCCACCAATAGCGGCGGTTACAACATTGTTTATGTCAGCGGCAACAACTCCATAACGTGCTGCGCGTTGGCGATCGATTTGTACCAGTAGATTCGGCTGACCAAGCTTGGTATAAACTGCCAAATCAGAAACGCCGGGTACAGGCCTCATAACGTCCTCGATTTCGAACGCAATTTTTTCGAGCGTTTCCAGGTCGTTACCAAACAGTTTAACGACATTCTCGCCCCGAACTCCGGCCATGGCTTCTTCGATATTATCCTGGATATTCTGAGAGAAACTGTAACTAATTCCAGCGATGCTGCTCAAATTGCCTTCCATTTCAGCAATAAGAGCATCCTTATCGTATCCACTTCTCCATTCACTTTCGGGTTTCAGGTCGACGAACATATCCACATTAAACCAGCTGATGGCCTCCGTACCTTCATCATCTTGTCCGAGCTGACTTACCACAGTGTTTACCTCGGGATGACTCAGAAGAATTGCACGCATTTCGTCGGTTAAGTCTTCGGCCTTGCTAAATGAGATACTGTTCGGCATGGTGCCTCGTACCCAAAGGTTGCCCTCCTCCAGATTTGGCATAAACTCGCCTCCTATAAACGGGACGGTCGAAAATGATGCTGCCAGAATGAGTGTTCCGATAATTGCGGTTCGTTTTGGTCGGTATAAGCAGCGCTCCAGAATTGGATTGTAACTTTTGTTAAGCCATCGCACCAGCCAGGTATCGCCTTTTTTGGAAACAGATGTGAACATCCAGGCGGCAAATGCCGGAGCGTACGTGAGGGAGAGAAAAAGTGCGGCTCCGAGCGCGATGCCATACGTTAATGCGAGCGGACCAAAAATTCGGCCTTCAACGCCCTGCATGGTAAAAAGGGGCAAAAATGCCACAATGATAATCGCCATCGAGAAAAAAATAGGTCCGGCAACTTCTTTTCCTGCATTTATGATGGTTTCTTTGGTAGATTTTGCGATGTCAGCGCTTTTTTCGGAAAGTCGACGGTAGATATTCTCGATCATGATGACAGAAGCATCGACGATAATACCGAAATCGAGCGCTCCCATTGAAATAAGGTTGGCCGATTCTCCTCGCCAAACCATAATTATAAATGTGGTTAGCAGGGCAAGTGGAATGGAGAGTGTCACGATAAATGCGGCCCGAAAATTACCCAGGAACGCAATCATGATAAATCCGACTAGTACCATTCCGGCCAAAAGTACATGCTGAACCGTGCTGGTGGTAACATCAACCAAATCGGTACGATCGTAGTAGGGATCGATTCTCATGCCGTCTGGTAGGATGCCGCCGGCATTTATTTCGTCCACTTTTGCCCTGATGCGTTCGAGTGTGGGCAGGGTTTGCTCACCCCGATGCATGTTTATGATACCGGTAACGACATCAGGATCGTGGTCGCGACCAACTTTCCCAAGCGGAACTTTGCGTCCGATTTTGACCTCGCCAAGTTGATGGATGTAAACGGGAACACCATCATTTTCAGATACCATAACGTGAGCAATGTCGTCGAGATCGGTAAGTAGTCCGACGCCGCGAATATTGTAGCTCTGCTCGCCCATATCAAGATAATTTCCGCCCACGTTGGCATTGCTGTTTTCGAGAGCGTCCATCACGTCGCCAATTGTAATATTGAGGGCGATTAACCGAAATGGATCCAGGTCGACATGAAATTCCTTGGTCGGTCCTCCGAATCCGACAACGTCGATGATGCCGGGGACTTGCCTGAATTGACGGTCAAGAATCCAATCTTGGGCTTCTTTAAGCTCAATCGGCGAATATCCCTCTCCGACAAGCTGATATCGGTAAATTTCACCCAAAGCCGACCAAGGAGATATTTCGGGGTCAACTCCGTCTGGAAGATCTGCCATTTGAAGTCGGTTTATTACCTCTTGCCGGGCGTGATCATAATCGGTTCCCCATTCAAAATATACCTTAACATTTGTGAGTCCGAATAGCGAAATAGACCGGATGACATCAATGCCTGGAATTCCATTTAGTTCAGATTCGAGCGGAACGGTAACTTGGCGCTCCATTTCTTCGGCAGAATAGCCGGGATATTGGGCAATGACCTCAACCAGTGGTGGCGATGGGTCGGGGTAAGCTTCGATGTTTAGCTGGAAGAAAGCATAAATACCGCCAAGAAACAGAATTCCGGATGCGGTTATAATAAAAACGCGTTCCCGAACAGAAAAATCAATTATGGTGTCGATCCAATTCATAAAAAAAGGTGGTTAAATTATCGTGTTCCGTTCAAGGTGAGCTCGTTGAAAATGAGGAGATGGTTATTCGTAGCGACTTGCTCTCCTTCGCGCACTCCCGACTCGATGAACACATTGTCACCGCTTCGGCTGCTGATGAGAACTTGTCGAACTTCCACATCGCACGGATCGCGATATACCACGACATAATGATTATTGTTGTCGAAAATGAGTGATTGTTTGTGAATCGCGGGATTCGGGTCCTGCACTGGAACTTTTACATCAACTGTTGCGAACATGCCTGGCTTCAGTAAGTAATCGGGGTTCGGAAGCTCGATAATAGCCTCTAATGTTCGTCTGTTTGGGTCGAGAGCGCTGGATAACCGCACAATTTCACCGGTGAAGTTGTGGTCGGGGTAGGCAACCATAGAAATGGAAACCTCAT
>JAIUMT010000224.1 GCA_022565415.1 Balneolales bacterium
AACGAACCTGCGTGTTTTCAGGAAGTTGATAGCTGATGTTCGTAGTTGGGTTGAACGGGTTCGGATAGTTTTGGCTGATACTAACCTCTGAAGGGAGTTCGGCTGTGACTTCGTTTGAAGTAGTTGAGCCGTTACTAACTAATAGCTTATATCGTCCATCAGATTGTACTGAAGCCATGATTGGAGAATCATCTCTAGAGAAATCTGTAGCTGATTTAGCTTTCATTGTTGAGTTACCAGATAATTCAATATCAATTGAAGCACCTTCAGTTAACATAATCTTCTTACCAGTAAACGTATCAAGCAGGTGAATGATTAGGTTATCTGGCATATTATCATAAACACTAACTGATAGGGTCGCATTTGTACCTGAAACTGGTGAAAGTGATTCTACCGCTCCTAACCTAAGTGATATCTCAAACGATTCACTTAGCTCAAATGGCAAGCTCTTCAGATAGGTTGGTTTCTCATCAATTACAGAATGGATGAATGCAAAAGACTCAGCCATCGGAGAAAGATAGTATGCATCATCTGAGCTGAATTCTGTTACATAATTATCTCCAAACCTGAGAGCTGTTTGTGCCTCCATTCCATTGTATGTAATATTCAAGCCAAAACTTGCAACGCTATTGTTTTGCTTAAACAATGAACTGTTATCAGAAGCTACTGTCCGAGCACTTCTGTTAACTGATAACCCTGGATCAGTATCACTGGCTTTAACCCAAAATGACTGAAATGGTGAGATGATTGGTGCTGTTAGAACATTCAACCCTGACCCGTCGGTGGCTGTTACTTGATATTGCCCATTTGATGGGTTTAGTATGTAAGCAAATCCTGACAAATTATTCTTCCCAAAACCTGCATGACTCCAGTCAAGAGAAGCACCAAAAGGATTACTTAGCAAGTTCCAGCTATCGTCAGCGCCAGTGCCGTTGAAGGTCAAAGCTGGAAAGCCGAATACATTATCGGTAAAGGTATTTTCAGTCCCAGATACTGTCAATGGAGTGCTAAAATCGTATGTAGATTCAGCGTTATCAGGATCTTGACGTTCGTATAGGAATGCTAGATATCCTACACCAGGTGTGAAACTATTGGCATCAGGTGCTGCATAGTTTCTAGTAGCAGCATCATAAACAAATACATTTGATGTGGTTCCTGCTTCATTGAAATCAGAGCCAGGAAAACCCTGTGTCCAGAGCGGTGCCAATAAGCCACCAGTTCCGTTAATCGCAGAGTTATTTATCGGACTACCAATAGTAACCCATCTACCTCTTCCTTGTGCGTCAAAAGTAGGCTCAGATAATACTCGCTCAAAAACAAGCTCACCATCATTTATGTAATTCGTATTGGCTGGGGTAAGAATTGATTTACCTGAACCGATCGTTAGTTTCTTGCCAGCATTTCCATCACCTGTTAAGCCAATATCTAATCTTTCGGCAATAGTTAGATCACTAAGAGCCCCCACATCATTTTGGATAAATAAGTATGGAATAGAGATACCGCCTACTTGTTGATTTAAAATGGTTTGAGGTGAAGTACCATCAAAAAATACTGCGCGATTATTTGCATTGAATGTGCCAGCATTTGTCCAATTACCTTTTATAATCAAGTCTCCACCAGCTCTACTACCCAATGAAAGTGTTGCATCGGCTACAATTTCGAGATTTCGCAATATTCGAAGTGTCCCGTTAGACGCTTCCATATTGAAAGTGCCACTATTTATCTTAAAATCGCGTCCAACTGTAAAATATTCATCCATAGACGTACTATTGCCATCATTCCCAAAAAATAGACCACCGGATTGAATAGTAAGATCGTTTCTTACTCCACGTCTCGTATTTCTTGAACTTATGAATAATGGGGTATCAACAATAACGTTAAAAGGCGAATTATCATCAAATAAATCGGTCACTCCATTTACAGAAGGCCACTCTGCAGTTCGTGGACTAGAAGAACCTTTATAGATCAAATTAGAACCGGATGAATAAAACAACTCTGGTATAGTTGTGACACTACCTCCATTTCTTGTCAGACTGCCCCCTTCACTAATTCTGGTATGATTATTGAAAGACACCGCCCCATCTAGAATCTCAACTTCATTGAAAACAATTGTATTCGAAACGCTTCCACCAGTAGCAGAACCACCAGAAGCGAAAATAACCTTCCCATTATTAGTACTAAAGACACCATTATTGGTAAGCGCACCGCCATTAACAATGGTTAAAGTATTTGAGTTCATTGCAAATTGAGCATTTGTAGTGATTTCAAGTGCCGCAAGAGATACTTCTGATGTTAAGGAAACTGTTGTTGTACCATCTAAGCGAACAAAAGAGTTAGATGGTACATCATTGAATGAAGGAACGGTAATCTTAAAACTATTGAAGTATGAATTCCGATTAGCATTATCATCAGCTTGATTTGATATATAAAATCTTATAGCATTAATTGCAGATGACGTAAGGTTAAAAGTATTATCATATGATTCGTTTCCATCACGACCATTAGCTTGAACACGAAGGTCAGTAGCTGAAATACGAGTGATCGTAAACACCATCGGATTGGTTCCGTAACTACTGAATAATGGGGTATTATTAATATTAATCGCTTGACTACCCCCTATATTAACATTAATAACTTGATCATCCTCATCAATGTCTCCTACATAAAGATTAAATCCTTTATTTCCATTAATTCCACCATCCCAGTTAACAGCCCACTCAAAGGTAAAAACACCTCCGATTGGTAGTGGGTCCCTGAAAAATCGGTCAGCTAGTGAGAAACGATTCTCTGAACGTGCAAAGATTGTGAATGAAGGATTTTCCATACCACTTACACCTCCTGAAGATGGGTCACCCAATAAATTTCCAGACCCAGCATTATCATCACTAGTAAGTGACCAACTACCGAAACCGAACCCCTGATTTCCATTCCATGTACCATAATTCGATGCTACATCATCTGCAATTACAATTTGAGCCTGCAGATCACCTGCAAATAACAGTCCGACACCAAGCAGTGCTGTAAATATTAGTTTTTTCATAGTCCCCTCAACCTTGCTTTGTGTTTCGTAACTTTTTCCACGCGTACGCGCCACCAGCGGCGGCGAGTAACCCGAGGCTTCCTAAGGGTGCCTGTTCAGGCGGACCTGGGAGTCCCGGCGGCTGTGCTTGTACCAATTCCGGCGCACCAACTAGCAAAATTGCAAGCGCCGCGAAGGCGAAAATGTAGTATTGTTTTTTCATGACCTATTCGTTTTTGTTCTTTGGTTGATTCTCGTAAAATTCTAAATCTGAGTTAACCGACATTGTATCAGCCTCATCAGAAAGCGCTGATTCCTGTCGCTACTGACTCATCCCTCAGCGAAATGAGCCCAAATATGCATCTGATTTGACTAGCTTTCATTCGCTACTTAATCAGCGTCATTTTCCGCGTCTGCACGACCGATCCGGCCTGCAAACGGTACACATACACACCCGATCCCAACGCCGATGCATCAAACGAAACCGTATGATTTCCGGCTGGACGAGCTTCATTAATCAAGACCGCAACTTCCCTACCCAGCATGTCGAACACACTCAATCGAACAGTTGAACCCGCTTCTATGGATGATGGAATCGCAAATTGAATCGTCGTCGTCGGATTAAACGGATTCGGATAATTTTGCGATAACGAAACTTCAGACGGAAGTTCAGCAGCAACATCAACAGAAGTTGACTCACCCAGATTCACTTTCAACATAAATCGAGCATCTGAGGTAGTGGTTATCAGCGGGGTAACTTCACGCGATGGTCTTTCTTTTGACATCGGAGCATCAAGATTGAATTGATACTCTGATGTGTTTAGCACATCGATCACATCACCTGTCACCATATCCACCAGTTCAACAGACATATCTTCCGGTAGCGCTGAACTGAAACTCCAGGTAAGCGAAATTGGCTCTGAACTGTAGCTACCTTCATGCACGGCAACTGCATACATAGGAGTTTCAATAGTTTCGAAACTGGAAGGAAGATTGTTAATCAACATGGACTCCTCCTCAACTTTAGTAAATAAGCTTATATAAGAGTCGGTAAGTGGCGTCAGCTGAAAAGCATCATTCACATCGATTCCAGCGGATGCATCATCCGAAAAAAACAAGGATGTCATAGACTGTCGACTATCTTCAGCCTCAGCATGGAAGGTAATTCTTGGGAGCTCAACGGATCGGGAAAGGAATGGCGTTGATGTTGCTGATTGAGCTGCAGCTTGAACAGTCAACGTTGGCGACGAACCAGTAGCCCGGACCCAGAATCCCTGAAATGGCGCAATTAAGTTCGTACCCAAATCGCCCACATCTTCACCAGCAGCCCCTGCACCAGTCCCAGCTATGAAATCGTTATTAAATGTTCGGGCTTGATATTCATTTGTAGTCGGATTCCACACATAGAAATAGTTTCCAACATTCGACCGGTTCCAATTATCGCTATTCCACTCGAGATAGGATGGAAACGGATTTCCAACCAGATTCCATCCATTACCTTGTCCGTCGGTATAGGAAACAGGAATACTAAACTCACCGCCAGTAAAAGTATTCACAGCGCCGGTTTGCGAAAAGACTGTATTACCAAAATCAATGCCAGAATCAGTATCGTTTACGTCCGTAAGGCGATACATATAAGCAATATATCCTCGACCGGATTCGAAGTTCGCACCAGTTGGAGCTAAATACCGCATTCCGCCTGCAGGATTGACTACACTCTCGTTAAAAAATCGGACATTGGGCGCAGAACTACCCGGTAAGCTTGAACCCTCAAAACCTTGGGTCCAGATCTGATTATTCTGAAATAACCCGTTTGCTCCCGCGATTGCCCCATTTTTTGCCGGTGACGAGACCATTGCCCATCGCGTATGACCTGCAAAAGTACGTTGATAAATGATAGTTGATCCCGAAATTGTTCCGTGATTTATAATAGAAGCATTGGGCTGCATGGTTAACTGCCCATTTCCATTGCCATTCACATCAAATTCAGCGCCATTTTCAATAGTGAGTAATCCACTGAAAGATTTCCAACTATTCAGTAGTAATTTACCACTCATGATTCGAATTCTATTGGGGACCTGAGTTGCAGACCATGCCGGGTTATCTGCATTTATATTACGCGTGTTACCAGAACCATCATTAAACTCAAGAATTGCATCTTGCCCATAAAACCCAGATGGCAGTTGTTCGCTAATAATACCATCATTTGCAAGTCTAAATTTATTTATAACCGAAAAGCCTGTACCAAACTTAACACCAACACGGTAGCTACCTTGGGATCTGTTCACAACGATATTATCCAGTGAAGCACCACTCCCTCGAATTAAATGACGTGCATTCCCGGTTTGAGGAAACAGTGTTCCACCGGTAAAAATAACAGTACTACCACCATTTCCATTATCCCAAGTACCATTTATAGTGAAGGTAACATGATCGCCTGATGTACCCTTAAATACTGTTAAGTTTCGAGGATTTGCATCCGATGCCGTAAAGGTTACCCCATTATTTAACGTAAACTCTACAACAGTAACGTTTTGATTTAAAGTAACATCATGATCAATTACTACTCTGGATTTTGAAGGTGGGACCGATCCAGCAGCCCAAGTATTACCATTAGACCAATTTCCGGCCTGAGCAGTCACATAAGTATCCTGGACATTATAGCTATAGCTTGCATCCATTAATCTATTAATTGAAAACAAGTC
>JAIUMT010000225.1 GCA_022565415.1 Balneolales bacterium
CGAACGGCAGATACACGCATGGAGAAAACACGCATAACTTGTTCGTTCGATGGCTTTCGGGAATCGATTTGCAGGAAAAACGCACCATTATAATATCCGACACCGAGTTTTACAGCATCACGCGTCAGATGGATCGCCTCAAAGAAGAAGGATTTACCATTTTGGAGGTTCCGGCTTTGACTTTGGAAGGGTTCGCCGAACGTCTAAAAAATCTCATTAACGACGATACGGCGGCGGTAATGGTGTCGAGGGTGTACTTTGAAACCGCGCTCATAAACGAAAAACTCACCGCTGTGGGACAAATTTGCCAGGAAGCCGATATTCCGTTGATGATAGATGATTATCATGGTACAAATGTGGTTCCACTTTCAATTCGTGAGGCCGGTTTGGAGCATGCTTTCGTGCTGATTGGAGGCTATAAATACCTGCAATGGGGCGAGGGGAACTGTTTTATGCGGTTTCCGGAAGACTGCAAGATGAGGCCTGTTGTAACAGGGTGGTTTTCGGGATTTTCGAAACTAAAGGAAGGTCGGTCAGAAGGGTTTGTTCTATATGATGATTCCGATCTTCGCTTTGCCGGTGGCACATTCGACGGAGTTTCCGCGTTTCGCGGGGCAGCTGTGGTTGAGTTTTTTCAGGAGCAGGGCCTCACTGCTGCGGTGTTGCACAAACTGTACCGGGAGCAGGTTGCCTACATGAAATACGAGTTTTTGAAATTGGGTTTGAGTCCGGAGAAGCTGAGGTTAACGCACGATTACCCGATTACAAAAGTGGGAGGTTTTTTGTCGTTAACGGGAGCAGACGCTGGAAAATATTGGAAGGAGCTTAAACATCGGGGCGTTTTAACCGATTGTCGGGGCGATATTTTACGATTCGGAGTGGCTCCGTACCTGGTGACGGCACAGATTGATGAGGCATTGCGAATATTGAAGGAAGTTGTGGAATAAGGTGGGTAAACTTTTAACGTGAAATTTGTGCAGGTTTTGTAAGATTCACGTGCTTTCACCACTCTATATAAACGGAGAGGATGAACTAAGGGTTTACTTGACTTAAAACCTTGAGTTGATCTTTCCCGGTGAAGAAAGCTTTAATTAACCAGAATATTTGGATGTTTAAATGCCGGAGCAATAACAAAACCGCAGAATTGCGCATCTGCTCGATTATTTAGTTTTTGCAAATAGGCAGAAGAATGGCAAATAATTGGTTTTGCAAAGCCATACAGAAATTACCTATTGACAACTGAGAATTTATACATATTTTATACATATAATTTTTACTTCATACAAAATAGCATAACTATGGCAAATGTTAATGGAAATCCAGACCGCTTAAAGGCGATTGATCTGGCGCTTGGGCAAATTGAGAAGCAGCACGGAAAAGGTACGATAATGCGTCTGGGCGACCGTCCGGTCATGAATATCGATACGATATCCACCGGATCGATGGCTATCGATTATTGTTTGGGAGTTGGTGGTGTACCCCGCGGACGCGTAATTGAGATTTATGGTCCGGAATCTAGTGGTAAAACAACACTTGCTCTGCACATTATTGCCGAAGCTCAAAAAGCAGGCGGACATGCTGCATTTATTGATGCAGAGCACGCTTTTGATGCTAAGTATGCTAAAAATCTGGGTATCAACACCGAAGAGATGCTGATTTCTCAGCCAGATAGTGGTGAGCAGGCCCTTGAAATTGCGGAAGCTTTAATCAGGTCGGGTGCCCTTGATGTCGTTGTAATTGACTCCGTTGCTGCATTGGTGCCTCGAGCTGAGCTTGAAGGTGAGATGGGCGACTCGCACGTGGGTCTTCAGGCACGATTGATGTCTCAGGCGCTTCGGAAGTTAACCGGGGTTGTAAACAAAACCAGAACAGCGGTAATCTTTATTAACCAGATTCGTGAAAAAATCGGGGTTATGTTTGGGAGTCCGGAAACGACTACTGGTGGGCGTGCGCTGAAGTTTTACTCCTCTGTGCGTATCGATATTCGCCGTATTGGGGCACTCAAGAAAGGTGATGAAGTTGTTGGTAACCGTACTAGGGTGAAGATTGTTAAGAACAAAGTTGCCCCACCATTCCGCGAGGCTGAATTCAATATCATGTATGGAAAAGGAGTTTCCCGAATCGCCGAGTTACTTGATATGGCTGTTGATTTAGAAATTATCGAGAAAAGAGGTAGCTGGTATCGGTATGATGGTGAGCCAATTGGTCAGGGAGCCGACTCGGCTATGCAATTCTTGGAAGAAGATCCGGAATTAAACAAGAAAATCGAGGGTATGGTACGAGCGAATTTATTTCCCGATCTGGATACCCCTGATGAGAAAGTCGCCGAGATAGAAGAAAAAATCGGTAAAAAGTCTAAGAAAGTTGAAGCGTAAGCCGAAACCTGAATTATTTGAAGACGAACGCAGGCAACAGATCATTGATCAGTTGCCTGCTGTTGTTTCAAAGATAGAGGTTCAAAAGAAAGATTCGGGGCGTTTCTCAGTTTTTATAGATGGGAGTACGTTTCTATTTGGGTTACCAATCCACCTATGCGAGCGAATTGGTATTTCGAAAGGCTTCCAACTAAACGAAGCTAATATCAATCAAATAGAATCGGAGATTCTACGTGATTCCATCAGGAGTTGGCTATTACAGCTACTTGCCAAGCGTACCTATTCGCGCAAACAACTCGAAAGAAAATGCAAGGAAGCCGATTACAACACTCTGGTAACCAACGATATTTTAAACGAATTCGAAGATCGAAAATGGATTGACGATGAAGCTTACGCCAGGGCATTTGTTCGCGACAAATCGGAATTTCAACGCTGGGGCCCAGCCAAAATTCGGCAACATTTACAGAAAAATGGGATAAGTAAAGATATTGCGACAAGAATAATCCCTGAACTTATTGGGAAAGATGACCAAAAACAGACAATATCAACTCTTATTGAAAAACGAAAAAGACACTTTCTCAGAGAGCAGGATTTGTTAAAGAGAAAGAAAAAAATGATTGACTACCTTCTGCGAAAAGGATATGATTCTAACATTGTATTCGGCAGCATCGACACGTTGATTAACAACTTATCAGAATGAAAAATTTAACGATTGAGCGCTTTTTTAAAGGGTTGTTAACACTGGTGTTAATCACCTTAACACTGCTATTGCTCTATCGTTTCTCAACATTGGTTGCTTATATAGCAATAGCATTGGTTTTTTCGTACCTGTTCGAGCCCATTGTTAATAGAATGCAAGTTGCAGGCTTTAAACGCACCAATGCTGTAATATTGGTGGTGGCCTCTTTCATTCTTCTAATAGTTTGGGCATCTACCTCAATTGCACCAACAATCGGAAGTCAGGTAATTTTATTGGCAAGCCAGCTCAATATCGACACACTGAATACAATTGCCGCCCAAATTGAAAGAGAACTAATTATTCATATACCTTTCATTAATGAAGGCCAAATTCAAGAAGCATTGTCGCGCGTTACAAATCGAATATTTGATTTCGGCGACTTTCAAGACACCTTTACCAACATTTTCGGAATATTTGCAAACATCTTTACAGCAGCGTTAATCATTCCATTTGCAACATTCTTCTTTTTGAAAGACGGAAGTAAACTTCGACGACAAGTACTTGAGCTGGTTCCAAATAAATTCTTCGAAACCACTCTTACCATCATCAACAAAATTGAGACCCGACTTATTCTGTACTTCAAAGGCGTTTTGATTCAGTCGACCCTGGTCGCACTAATATCTTATTTGATGTTATCTCTGGCCGGACTAAACAATGCGTTAGCCGTAGGAGTAGCCGTTGGTCTGGCTAATACAATTCCTTATTTTGGTCCGATAATCGGATATATACTTTCAATTATCATCGCCATATTCGAAACTGGCGACTTCTCCCTGGTACCCTATTGCATCGGAGCAATTATGGTCGCTCAAATTGTCGATAATGTAGTTTTGCAACCCATGATTTTTAGCAAATCAGCGGATATTCATCCTCTGTATATCCTTTTCATTATTATGATTGGAGCAGAATTGGCGGGCTTGGTAGGAATGTTACTAGCCATTCCTACAGCCACAATCATTCGAATAACTATTACTGAAATAAACTGGAGTCTTAAAAACTATTATGTTTTCAAATCAGAGAACTAAACTGATTAAACCCAAACGATTACCCAAAAACGGAACTATTGCGGTTACAGCACCGGCTACTACACCAGACGAGTCGTTACTGAATTTAGGTGTGCGGTACCTGGAGAAATTAGGTTACACGGTAAAAGTGGGGAAAACGTGTACTAGTAAACTCGAATACCTGGCCGGCGACGACAAACTGCGCGCCTCCGAATTGGTCGGCTTCTTTGAAGATCCTCAGGTAGATGCGATTATGTGCGCACGGGGTGGATACGGAGGCATGCACTTGCTTCCACTCATCGATTTTAAGAAAATCGCTGATAACCCAAAGCTATTTATCGGGTTCAGTGACATAACCGCTCTAGAATGGGCAATTTTAGCGCGATGTAATATGGTAACTGTATCTGGTGGTATGGTAGCCTCCGATATGGGTTACGAAGACATCGACCCCGTATTTGAATCCAAATTCTGGGATTTATTAGATACAGGCTTAATTGACATCACACTCCCGTATCAACACGAACAGCGGCAAACGATAGAAGGAAGTATTCTTCCCGGGACACTTGCTGTAGCCGCAAAACAAATGGGATCGCCCTACTTTCCAGACATGACAGACCGTGTATTGGTATTTGAAGATGTTGATGAACCAATGCATAAAGTTGAAGGCTACCTCAGACAGTTTGCACTTTCTGGCTCATTCGATAACGTAAAGGGAATAGTCTTTGGAGAATTCTCAGCACCAGATTCAGAATCGTACAAAGATGTTCCGTCCCTGGAAACCATCTTCAAACGGGTTTTAGAGCCATATAATATCCCATTCGCTACCGGATTAAACTACGGTCATATAGATGCGAAAATTTCTTTGCCTGTGGGAGTTCCAATATCTTTATCTTTAGGTCCTGTAACTACAATACGTTCAACAGGCTCCATTTTCGAAAATTGAAAAAAAATTTAGTGGTTCTGGCCTCAGGATCCGGATCTAACTTACAAGCACTAATCGACGCCACTATTTCTGGCAAACTCGATGCAAATATTACTGGCTTCATAGCCAGTAAACCGGGAATCGGTGCCATCTCCAGAGCCGAAAAAGCCGGCATCCCATCTTGCGTGATTAATCGCACAAGTTTCGAAACCGAAAATGAATTTGCAAATTCTCTGCTAACAGCATTTCGAGACTTGCGTGCCGATTACATTATTCTCGCCGGCTACCTTATCAAAATTCCTGTAAATGTCATACAAAAATGGGAGAGTCGAATTATTAATATTCACCCTTCCCTGTTACCAGACTACGGTGGCAAAGGATTTTACGGACTGAATGTTCACCGCGCCGTTATTCGCGACAAACAGAAATTTAGTGGATGCACCGTCCACATTGTTAACGAAGAATTTGATAAAGGTCCGATTCTCGCCCAACGTTCTGTGCCAGTTCTCGAAAACGACACCCCTGAGTCACTTGCTGCACGTGTTTTAGAACAAGAACACATCCTGTTACCCCAAACCATCCAACAGCTGATTAAAAAAACCTTCCCATGAGCACCGCTTCCGTTACCCCTTTAAACATCAATCCTACTACGATAAAACG